>NZ_BAACAP010000231.1:0-107275 GCF_045865695.1 Scytonema hankhaensis NUACC26 | reverse complement strand
GCAGATTGCTTTGTAGGACCGGGAGTTAAAATTGGGTCTAATGCTGTCATTGGTGCTCGTAGCAGTGTTTTTAGCGACATCCCAGCCGCACAAGTTTGCTGGGGAACCCCCTGCATCCCTCGTTATGAGAGAAAGTGCGAGTTAACCACGTAAAAATAACTGTGTAATGTAGTAAGTCCTGCCAATTTTCCAAACTCCAATCCCAGTTTCTCGAAAAATAGGACGCAAAATATTCTCACGATGTCCGGGGCTTTTCATCCAGCCATCTACTGCAACTGGTACGGGTTGAGGAATATTTGTACTTTTAAATAAATTTTCACCGACTACCCAGTATACAATTCCTCCCGATCGCGCTCTTTCGGAAAGGGTGCTACCATCCGATCCCGTGTGGCTAAAAAAGTTTTTCTCAGCCATTTGCCGACTGTACCTTCGGGCAACTTGCGCTAACTTTTCATTGTTTTGTAAAGGTTTTAGCCCATATTTAACGCGAACTTCATTAATATCTTGCCTAACTGCTGCTTCGATCTTGGCTGTTGCAGAAGTTTGAGCAAGAACAGTAGGTTTTCGAGGTTTGCCAGATGGTACTTCAATTTTGGGTAAAGGAGGCAGATACTCTACCACTTCCTCACACCCTGCAATTAAAAATGCAAGTGTTATTCCTATAACCGGAATTATTTGGGCGATCGCGCCTTTGTGCTTGTATTTTATATGAAATTTCAACAACAAATTTCTCCCTCTGAAAGATAATTTATAAAGTAAACATTAAGACATCGTAGGTTGGGTTGAGGAACGAAACCCAACAATAAGGGTTCAATGTTGAGTGTTGTTCCTCAACCCAATTGACGTAATATATTGTCTTTAGATGTTCGGTAATTTCAGGTTGACTTTATAAATAACCTCTGAATTTGTACATCTATTCAATTAATAGTAAGGGTCATTTTTCCACTTCTCTCAATTTCTAGTATATCGATGCTTAACTCCAACAGGAAAATATTCAGGATCGCCTAATGGTGCTAAAGAAACTTGCGGCATTTGGTATTCTGGAGGTACGTAGTTAGCAAATTCACTATTGAGGCGTTTTAGTTGTTCGAGAATAGAAGATGCGATCGCTTGTTTTTTCTCTTCACTTTCTTCTATTCCTGGTGCTAATTCCACAACCACAGATAAATATCGATTTTTATCTGCATCTTCCTTCACCTGTAAGACAAATTTACCTGTTACCCATTCTCTGATAACTGCTTGCTCTAATCCCACAGTGACATTTTCTGGATAAATATTTGCTCCAAAATATGAAACCGTAAAGTTAGAGCGTCCGAAGACATAAACAAACGGTAGCGATCGAATTCCTCTTCCACCATTTCTTTGCAATTCTGTAACTGGAGCGAAGCCCCATTTTGCTAAAAACTGAAGCATAGCATCGTAAGAGACTATTCCTCCATTGTCCAATATATTATAACGAACTAGAGGAATGCCGTTGTTTCCTGAAAATAATAAGGCACCATCTTTCACTTCAAAAAAACGACTGATAGGGTCATATTGTACTAGAGTAGGTAAACGCGATTCTCCAAACAAAGCGCGTGCAGCTTCTGGATTATTTGCCAGAAAGCGACGAATACAAATACTTAAAGGTGTCTCATTCCCCAACACCCCTGCATCTGCCGTACCGTAGAGTGATGCCGAATCATAGCAGAAATTACGGGAACCAAGGCGATCGCCAACTAAATTTCGCCATTCTTCACTAAACACTTCTCCTGCCATAACCAACTTTACTTGATATTGCTGCCACTCAATTCCACGAGCTATACCAGTATCAATAACATCTTTTAAAAAGGGTGGGTATCCCAACAAAACAACCTGCTCAAAAGCCGAACCTAGTTCTTGCACAACTCGCAAAATTTCTTCTTTGTTATTACCAGGAGTGAGCGTAGTCACGGGATAACCTTTGCTTGCAAGATAACGACAGCAATTGGCTGTAAACATACCACCAACCCAAGTTCCCAGAGTGAAACAAATGACAGCGAGAGTAGGTTTGGTATCGGCGGAAAAGCTATCATGAAAAACCTGCTCAAAGCGGGTCGCAATTTGCATCTCATCAGAGAAAAACCGAGGCCAAAATGTGGGTTTTCCTGTAGAACCAGAAGAGACAGCGATCGTATCGCAGGTTTCTAGCAGTCCGTGACGGCATAAGTTAGTTAAAGAATAACGTTGCAAATAATTTTGTTTGGTTAGTTCTGGAAGCCTTTGGAAATCCTCAACAGTTTGGTATTCATCAGGAGCGATCGCGTGTTGTGCTAAGAAATCTTTGTAAGCAGGGACATTTACAGCCACATCGTGGAATAATGCCAAGGCTGCTGCTGAAGCATCTATGTTGATATGTTGCTGTAAGAGTGAGTCTAGGGGTGTGGTTAAGAACTCTTGGAATGCCGTAATAGCACGTTGCTGTTGTTCTACTTTCATCTCCAACACTCCCCCAAGTTTGTACAGCTACAGATTTAATGGTTACGCTATTACAATCAAAGCATATCTCGCCATGTTCAAATCATAAAAATAAAATTATTAGCAAAGATGAGCAAGCCGATTCCAGATGATTACAAAAACCTGCTAGTTGAAGTCAAACAACGCATTCGTTCTGCTCAATATGAAGCGCTGAAAGCTGTAAACAAAGAACTCATTGCCCTGTACTGGGATATTGACAAGATTATAGTAACCCGTCAACAGGGGTCTAGCTGGGGAAAATCAGTGGTAGAACAGTTAGCAAAGGATTTACAGGCAGAATTCCCTGGGATTAGTGGATTTTCTGCCCGTAATATTTGGAATATGCGGAGTTTTTATGTTACTTACAGCCAGAATGAAAAACTGCAACCATTGGTTGCAGAAATTGGTTGGACTCACAATCTTGTCATTCTTGAAAAGTGTAAGGATGATTTAGAACGAGAGTTTTATATTAGAATGACTCGCAAGTTTGGTTGGACAAAAAATGTTTTGATACACCAAATTGAGAATAAAAATTATGAGAAAACTCTAATTAACCAAACTAATTTTGATAAAGCTGTACCAGAGGAAATACGCGCTCGGGCAAAATTAGCAGTCAAAGATGAATACACGTTTGATTTTTTAGAATTAGGTGATGAACATAGCGAGCGCGAGCTAGAGAAGGCAATTTTAGCAAGAGTTCAACCATTTTTACAAGAAATGGGAGGGATGTTTGCTTTTGTTGGTAGTCAATATCGTCTAGAAATTGATGATGAAGAATACTTTATAGATATTGTTCTCTATCACCGTAGTTTGAAATGTTTAGTAGCAGTAGAACTAAAGATTGGTAAGTTTTTGCCTGAGTATGTTGGCAAGATGCAGTTTTATTTAGCTGCTTTGGATGATAAAGTAAAGCTACCTGATGAGAATCCGTCAATTGGTATTATTCTTTGTAAATCTAAAAATCAAACAATTGTTGAGTATGCACTTAAAGAATCAAATAAACCAATCGGTGTGGGAACTTATCAGATAGTTTCTACAGTACCCCAAGAACTTCAACACCAGCTTCCTGCACCAGAGCAAGTTGCTAAGTTGTTGGAGGGAATTGAGTAAAAAATTGATGGAATCGACCAATCAGCAATACTTTGAGTATTTTTTTTAAAGAGCGCAAAAGACATCTCTAGAGATTAATTATGCATGACCTGAAAGTTTTGGTAGGGGCGCAATGCCTTGCGCCCTTACATCTATTATCGGAGATGTCTAAAGTGTTTCTCAAGATGGCTCAGTAGGAATTTGCACTGGCTCAATTTTTGGAGCTTGCTTATTTTCTATAGGAACGAAATGAATTTCAACGGCGTAGCCTGCACCGGATGCCAGCTTTGTTAAAGTTTCAAGCTTAGGGATCTGTTTTCCAGATTCAATTCGAGCTAGTTGTGGTTGTTTAATTCCGATCCTATCTGCAAAGTCGCGTTGACTTAAACCACTTGCCTTTCTCAAGCTAATGACTTGTCTAGCAAGATTAAATTCAGTTTCCAGTGCATCATACTCAGCTTTTACTTTTGGCTCTGCCAAGACTTCATTGCGAATAGATTTCCAAGAAATTGTGTTGGAGGCCATTTTTTCTTACTCTTCTTAGGCGTAACGGACAGTAAATGATAAATCCTCACTTTGTGCATTGGTATACAGTAGATGAAAGGGTTGTTCGCTCTGACAGTGCTGCTCTATGATAACTCGCCATGCTTCGGTAGGCTGACTGATTTTTTGCAGAACCAATGGACGCATGGGAGGCTCAAGTTCACCGCAGTTAGAACTCGAACTATTTCCACAGACTTTTTATAAGCCTGTAGTTTTAGGGGTTTTAGCTGCGTAACTATAGTAATAGAAGCTTTTGAATCAATCGACTTAAAAGCTCCATCCTTAAACGGAAACATTTTGGAGATAAACATATGGACGAGCAAAAACTTTTAGAAAGAATTACAGTTAACCCTAAAATATTTGGAGGTAAGCCGATTATTCGAGGTCGCCGTTTAGCAGTTGAGCATATTTTAGGGATGCTGGCTGCAGGTGATACTATTGAAACTTTGCTAGAGGGTTATCCCTGGTTAGAAAGGGAAGATGTACTGGCTTGTTTAGTATATGCACGTCGGTTAGTAGGTCATGAGCGAATTGAACTATTACCTGTGGAGTCTTAAGGGTGAAATTACTTCTTGATACTTGTGTGTGGGGAGGCGTACAAACAAAGTTAGTAACTGCTGGACATGATGTAGTTTGGGCTGGCAATTGGTCAGAAGATCCGGGCGATGAGGAGATTTTAGCCACAGCTTACCGTGAGGGTCGGATTTTGGTAACACTCGATCGCGATTTTGGTGAGTTAGCAATTGTGCGAAGAATGCCCCACTGTGGTATTCTGCGCTTGGTCAATGTCAATTCTAGACAGCAATCAACTGTTTGTTTACAAGCACTGACGCTTTACAGTGATGAATTAGTATCTGGTGCGATTGTCACTGCCGAACTAGGTAGGGTGAGAATTCGACCGCCAGATGATACGAGATAAAAAGACATGAATACGCCAACAATTGAAAATCTCAGGAAACTTGCCCAACAACTTCCTGAGAGACTTCCTTATCTCAAAATGTTAATTTTGTTTGGCTCTAGAGCTACTGGTAAAACTCATGGTCAAAGTGACTGGGATTTTGCCATACTTTACAATGAAGAAGATCGAAAGACACATATCAAAGATAATGATTGGGGTTGGTTTGAAGTTCCTGTAATTATTGGGAAAACTTTTGGAATATCTCCCGAAAAAATTGATGTAGTAGAACTTAATAATTCTTCTTGGCTAATAGCCCATTTTGTTGCTCGTGATGGTATTCTTCTTTATGAGAAAGATCCAGGAGGATATGAATATTTTCGGAGCACTTCATTGAGATCGGAGTCAGAAATGAAGAAATTTCGCCAAGAGCAACGCCAGCTTATCGAAATGGCATTGAAAAAGTGGGGATTATGAGAAACATTGATTGGGAAGTCGTTTTAGTTAGAATTCGATTGATTGTAAAATATTGCGACAATTTAGAAAAGTTTGTATCGATTAGTCTTGACGAGTATTTGGGTGATTTTGACCAGCAATTAATTGTTGAAAGACTCATACAGCTTATAGTCGAAGTAGCAACAGACATTAATGAATATCTGTTGTTACACTTATATGAAGTTAACCCAACCACGAACTTCGATTCTTTTAATGAAGCTGGACAAAAAGGCATCATTACTCAAAATTTAGCAGATGAACTGGTACAATCAGTTGGAATGCGGAATATTTTAGTTTATCAGTATGAAGATATAAACAGCAGAATAGTATTTTCGGTTATTCCAAGGGCTTTGGAGCAATATCGATTATATGTACAGCAAGTTACAGCTTATCGCGATTTATTAGAGACATAAGGATGAGAACACTATGACCAGAGATAATTTGCTGTCAAGAATTTCCATTGATCCAAATGTTTGTTTTGGCAAACCTCGTATTCGCGGACATCGCATCCCAGTTTCTCTTATTCTGGATCTTTTAGCTAGTGGCGAAACTATTGAAGAAATTCTTCAGGAGTACCCCAGTATTGAGCGAGAAGATGTGCTTGCTTGTCTTGCTTATGGTGCAGAAATGTCCAGAGATGTGTTTGTGGAAATTCCTTTGAGTTCAGAAATTCATATTAAACAAGAGGATAAAGGTGAGGAGTGAATTTTTACGCTCATACTAATACTTTGGAAATTTATGCTTAACATCGCATCAAAATTAAAAGCTTGAAGTTATACGGTAGTCGCTTACGGCGAAAAGCCCGCTTGTAGTGATGGACTCACTACTTATGCGGGCTAAATTAAGAGAAGAGTATTTTTATGGAGAATTGGTATTAAATCCAGTCCCAATAAAGTTTTAAGAAGAAATTTCCAGATTATAACGCTGGCAAAATAATTTGAGCTTTTCTTTAGTCAGCAGATGTACATTTTCTGGCGAGATAATTAACACATCTGGTGCATCTCGCAAGACTTCGCGGGTGAACCAATAGGTACTGGAGATGCGTCTGACGACTCGGCGAACTGGTGGAGAACTTTCTAATAATTCGCTCTCTACATCCTCATTTTTGGTTTTATAAGAAAAAGCCAAGCGTCCATGTATATGCATTTCTACTGGCAGTTCATCTAAATTAGATCGCCACTTACCCGAAATTGGTATCACACCTGCTTCCGGAATTCTGTCTAGACGCAAACTCCAATTGTGATGAAGTTCCTCGACATCTAAATTACCTTCGGTTTCTTCACACCAGCAATCAAGATATTGTCGTTCTTCATGAGGAACTATTTTGGCGTGGCGAACAGTAAAATTCCACAGCCGCCCTGTTGCGTCTTGGTAGGAAAGTTGAAATGGTTGCTGGCGATGGATGTACTGGTTAAGTTCTATTCGCCAGGGTGGAGGGGGATTCCCTACAAAGCGTTCTATTTCTGCTCTGAGTGGCAATGATAACTCGCTGCGTTCCAATAACAGATTGGCAATGAGTAAGGCTTCCTCTACTTTGCCAACATCTGTTAAAGCGTACATAGCTTGCTTTAACGCTGTTATCCGCTCTTGTGACCAATTGTTATTAGGGGTAATTAGCAGCCGCCGTCTGGCAATGGCTTCCACTAGCTTGGAAATGTTTGGGCGATCGCCCCACATCATACCAAGTTCGCTGGCAAGCTTTTCTAGTTCGGCTTTGTCCTGTTCTTTCAACGACAGGGTTATTGAAAAACCTTTTCGGCTCATGAATTTATACGGACACTTTTATCCATGTATCTCTTGTCAATCACTATTTTGAGTGCCAAGATAGATTTCAACAACAAGTTACGGACACTATTTTAGTGTATGTCCGAAGATAAAATTACTCTTAAACCTGTTTATTCATGCCCTGCATCTGCATCAGATATTCCAAAGGGTGTGAAACTTCCAAAGGACTTGGTGCTTTCCTGGCATCAAGCAGATACTTTAAAGGCAATACGCGATCCCAATATTGAAGTTATTTTCAACTACGCCATTACAGGCGACGGGAAAAGCTTAGGCAGTTATTTGGAGAGTTTGCTGGAATACTTCACAATTCTAGGATTGTATCCAACAAACGAACTTGCAAGAGATCAAGAAATGCAAATTGGGGGATACATTAAGCTATTTGAGCCAGAACACGAACCGCGTGTTCATCGCTTGAGTGGACAAGAATTAGAAATTTATGCGGAACAAGAAAAATTAAAAAAAGGCACAGCCTTAGAAACACGCGTAGGACAAACCGAAATTCTACTGGCAAATCCAGATATTTTTCACTACTTGCATCAAGGGGCATATCTATTTGTCAACGATAGCCCAGATAAGTTGTGGGGAAGGATTGTTAAACGATTCAATGTAATTTTGTTTGACGAGTTTCACGTTTTCCAAGTACCGCAAATTGCTAGTGTAATCAATGCCATGCTGTTTATTCGCCGTACCAATCGGCGGAAAAAGTTTTTGTTTCTTTCTGCAACCCCAAATCCGCAATTAGTTGATAGGCTTAAATTAGCAGGATTTCGCTGTTATGAAATAGATCCACTAAAAGAAAACAAGTATAAATTTCCTGATACTATGGCTGAGTGCCAACAGCTAAAATCTGAAGGTTGGCGTCAAGTCTCACGGCAAATTGTCTTACATTTTGTCCGGCTAGAACCTACCTCAAAAGCGTCTGAAACTTGGCTAAAAGATAATAGTGAGTTGATTTTAGCTCACTTGCAAGGTGGCAGCAAAGGAGCAATTATTCTCAACTCAATTGCCGCAGTCAAGCGTTTAACTAATTTTTTTGATAATTTTCTCAAACCCTATGGGTTTAAAGTCAGCGAAAATACTGGTTTGTCAGGGAAGAGAACAAAGGAAGAATCCCTTGAGGCTGATTTGGTTTTGGGAACTAGCACTATTGATGTTGGTGTAGACTTCAAAATCAATGCTCTATTTTTTGAGTCAGCAGATGCTGGTAGTTTTATCCAACGTTTAGGTAGATTAGGACGCCATGATGGGTATGAACGCAACGGTCAGCACATAATTTTTAACGGCTTTACTGCCTACGCCCTTGCACCCAATTTCTTAATTGACAAGCTCTTTAGGGGCGATTCTCCATCTTTGAAGTCAGACGAGGTTTACGAACGTCCGTTTTTCCACGAGCAAATTCGGGCAAACTACCGCAAAATCAATAATTTTGAAGGCTATTACTTGAAATGGGGTACAGTACAGTCAATGCGGCTTGTCCGACAACTAGGGCATCCTAATGTTAAGCAGCAGTATAAAGATAGCCAAGAAGCATTCAAGAAAGATTGTGAACTAGTTTTTAGTACTGACAAAAGAAAGGTAAACCTCAAGGCTGTGTTTGTTCGCAGCAAAGAGTGGGAAAGTGAGTGGCAGCAACTATCAGCCGGAAAAGGTAAGGGAAACCCAATTTTAGATGAAGCAACTAGTTTTCGGGGTACAAGTTCATTGCTATGTGGGATATATGACACTACGGAAACAAATGAGGTTGATAAGTTCAAAACTTATGATTTACCTGGGATTCTTAGCAATTTAGAAATTGAACCGATGAAGGGGACAGAATTTGAACGGTTGCGCCATGCGATCGCAGAACGTACCAGTACCTCTATCCCTAAGAGCAGATATGAATACTGTTTGGGATTTATGAAGTTGCTTGGATATCGCGAAGAAAGACTGGATTGGAAATTTACCTATCCTGGAAACCTTGAACCGATTGCCCATACTTGGAAAGTTCAAGTTTTGTTAGGTATTCAAGTTTGGCAGCCAGGAAACTACTGGATTAGTGAGATTAACAAGCAACTGAAGAAACAAGCTTTGGTTTCTTACATACTGCCTTTGCGTTTGGATGAAGTACGGTGGCGATTACGGTTACCGATGCACTTCGATATTTACCCAATTAGCGACCAATCAAGCGTTCACGATGCAACACCACCATATTGTATAGCGTTTGGGCACTCAGCACTGTTAGTGGATACGCAAGCAAACTGGCTCAAGAGCAAGGGGAATGAGATATGGGTCATTTAGAGTTGCAATCCCTAATAGGGATTCTGTTTTGGCTATTTCAGCCGCAGGGTAGGAGGATCAGCATCAGTGAATTATGAGCCTGTGTTTCAATCCCTGGTAGGGATTCAAACCCTGCATCCCAATTATACAAGATTTGAGCTTGAATTATAAACTAGTTACAGGTTCATATTCACAGATGCATATATTAGTCATCCTCTTTTTTTAGTCGTCTAATATAAAAGTGCTAAACTGTAGGGTAATAATTTAAACAAGGAAAACCTTATATGCTTAGCCGGAATATCGATTTAGATGTACTCCGCTACCTAATTGATGTGATTGAGGTAGAACGGCACAGGAACGACATTCAAGATGATCGGCTTTGCGAACAGGACAATAAGATTTCTACATACAATATTCAAATAAATCAAATTAATAAGAAAAATGAAGAAATAATACACATGATTTACGAACAGGAAGCTCAACTTCAGGAAAGTCAAAAAACAATTGATTTCTTGTTAAGTAAAGTTCGTCAATTTGAATACTTAATTTTTCGGAATCAACAGTTAGAAGAGCTAGCAAATTTTTATTTACAAGATTAAAAATATATTTTCAATAAAAAGTATCAAGCTTTTTCACAGTCCTAGTTAGGACTCAAATTGTTGTGTGGATAAAGAGGTAAAAATGTCTAAGAAACACAAAAAATCAGAAGAACAAGCGCAACAACTCTCACTCTTTAAAATTAATGATGATATTAATGTTGAAGAGTTGGATAACTCAGACGATGATTGGATGTCTGGAGATGATTCAGACTTTGAAATAACATCCGAGCGCAAAGTTGAAACTCAGCCATCTGAACTCCTCACCCTCAAGTTACTGCAAAGAGCGATCGCAACAGAAAACCCTGATGACTTAATCATGCAGGACTTTAGCCAGTACGTATTACCAAAGTTACTACAGGTAGCTATTGGAGTAACGGCAAAGGGTGGTAAATTTTTTGATTATCTCGACAAAAAGAAAGGTAAAGAAAATGTTAGACGAGATAATGCAGGTGACCAATCTTTAAATACACATTTACTGAATGGGTTGCTACCAGCTAATCTAATTGAACGCCGTCTTAAAAAAATAGACACAACGGCTAGACGAGTCATTAGAGAAAAAGAAAGGCGGTTATTGATTGCTGGATTTATCCTACATGATTTTGAAAAATTTGATTATCGATTTTTCCCAACAATGCCAGAGGTGTACAGAGCAATATCGTTAGATAAAGAACAAAAAATCCGTGAATTACCTCTCGCAGCACACCGTGACATTATAAATGTAATTGTTCGGGAATTAAATCTTGACAAGTTTATCAGTCCCGATGAACCAGAAGCATGGCAAGAATATCGTGATGACTTACTATTCATTGCATATAATGCTCAGCGACGAACTGACACGAACTTAAATCTTTCTGAACATGGTTTGCACCCAATACTTAATGATTATGTCCTTGTCTGTCTTGCTGAATTAACTTGTGTAGCTGATTTACTAGCCTCGGTTATTAAACATCCTCAAGATGCCGAACACCGTACTTTAAATGGCATTCTTCATAACCTCAGTGATGGACAACTTAAATTAAGTTATCACAGAGTTTCTGAGAACAGGGGTGTTTTGACTAATGTGGTGAATAATGCTCTGATGGAGGCTCACACAAGTTTAAATACAGGAGAATGTGAATATTACAAGCCATTGTTATATTTACCAACAGGTGTTGTTTACTTAACACTCTGTAATTCACCTGTAATATCGACTGAAGATTTACCAGATAGAGTTGTTAACAAGATTAAAGAATTTTGTGGTGGGCAACTCATCAAACGTCAAACTGGTTTTGGTAGAGATGGTAAAGGCATGAAATATGCCGAATATTATGATAAATTCTTTGATGACATAGGATTGATGCGGGTTGCACTAAAAGCAAATCTACGCATTTTGAAGATAGGTAAAAATTCAGTTGCTAAAAGCCGTAGTGATAATTTAATCAAATTTCAACAGCAAGGTGTTCTCTCAACCGATTATAATTTCAAATTTTCTGATGATATTCGGATAGATCAAATTGCTGAATTTGGTGATGTCATCACTCGTAAAATTTGGGGAGAAAAGGTTAATAAGATTGAAGAATCCCGAAAGGAGGGCAAGAAAAGCAAGAAGGAATTACCACCCCTTCCCGATTTAGATTTAGTGGGAGAAGTAGCGAAACTCTGGGATTTAGAGAAATCTTTACCCCCAATTCGAGAAATACAACGCATTAATGACAAGCTAAAGGAACTGAAACTTAAGGGTAATACTGGCGGTGTGCCTTATGAGTGGTACTATTTAGCAGCAAAGTACTTAGAGCGTCACCCAGAAATTGAAAATGTAGAGGAAGTTTGTGAGGGTGCTATTAACCATCTAGCCAAGTTAATCTCACCAATTGTAGAGCAATACCAGTTACCGGATGGGTGGGATGATTTGCGCTTGTGGGTGCAGCACGTTGTCATTCTCCCTGGAAAGGATAAGCACCAAGATCTTGATTCTACAAAAGTCTTTCTGGATGAGTTAGAACGCTATCAACTAGCGAAGAAATCTGGGCGTGGAAGGCAGTTAATTTGTTCTGTTTCCCATTCTGCTTACACAGTCACAGAACAGATGGAATCTGCAGTGTTGTTTACTCCCCAGGTTTATACAAACAAGCAAATGCTAGGGGGTTCCAATGCAAAACGTAACATTTCTAGTATTGCAGGCATAGAAATGATGCTGCGTCAAATCCTTATGAATCAAACTCAGGCGGTAGGTAAACGGTTCGAGGACGGTAAATACCGTTATCTTTACTTCTATCCAACCTATTACTGCACGCCAGAGACGAACAAGTTTCTTCAGTGGGCTTATACTAACATAGCTCAATCTCGCTTTAATGCCAGCATCCGCAATCACTTTATCAATGATGACTTACAAGCGGATTTCGGACGACAACGGTATCAAAGTGTTGATACGTTCCTTATTGATGAGGACTTGCAGCGCAAAAAAGATTTACCAGAGAATCATCCAGAACACAAGCAAGATCGTACATTCAAGCTGTCTTATCCCGAAGACCAACCGTTAACGTTTTATTTCATAGCGCTACCACCAGGACTCGATCCGACTGACACCGAATCGTGGGTTATGCCAAGTTGGTTAGCCTTTGCCTTTCCAATGATTCTTGATGTAAAGACTGTGGTATCTGAGTCACCCATTCCACCCTTTAATGATGGTGCTGAATTTGAAGAAACGGTGTTTTTGGACAGCGCACCACCAGCGTTTCGGGTGTTGGTGGGACGAGATAAATTCCGTCTTGACTACATTCTTGAGGGTTGGGAAGAAAATAACAAACAGTATTCTGCACCACTTAATGTATTAACTGCTGCCTATGCAATACATCTTGATGTTAATGTCAAACAAAATAAGGGGAAATATGATTCTAACTGGGGTAAGTTTTCTGAATTAGCCAGAGATTTGGAGACAAGTCCGCTCAATGTCTTTAGCTACCTCAAAAGCTGGAGTCGAAAGCAAGGTGTAGAAACGCCTAGCATTAATAAAATCAAGCTTTATGCTTATTACTTTTACCCGTGTTTCGATCCTCATGCAAAATATGATTTTCAATTGGAGAAATGGACAGTGACACAAGCATCTTCCTTAAATCATCCCAGAGAATTAACAGAGCGATTCCGAAGGTTCTACAGACATGCTAAAAAAACTGGGAGACAACCAATTCCAGCCAATGCCATTCTTAAACCTATTGATGTAGCTGCTGATGTCATTCTCAAAGCTGACACTAGTTTTTCTAATGATGCTTTGATTGATTTGGTAACAGCAGAAGTCTTCCAGTTAATGAAGCGAGTTCACGCTTCTAGAGCAGAAGGACGTTGGATGATTAGTAATACAGAGGAGGAATTACAAGCTATTCGAGATTTCACTGAGTATTTTGTGGTTGAGGTTTTTAACGAGTCTTTTGCAGGCGATCGCGCTCGTCTACAAGGTCGTCAAATGAACTACATCCGGAACACTTGCGAGTACCTTTACCGTTTAGCAAATTATGAAAGACGTTCTTCACAAGGAGAAAAAACTACTGAATATTTAGATGCAGATACAGATGATTTAGATGTAGATGAATAACTTCTATTAATAAAACCGTCTTTTCTGCTGATATTTCTCTCCAGGCTTTCTCAAGCTCTCACAGTACTAACTCTAACAAAATTCAAACTATTGGAGACCTATCATGAATTTTCTGAAAACTATTGATGCCAAACATTTTCATACTAATATTCCCTATAAACCAATGGGGAAATATGCTCATTTTCTAACAGTGCGTGTCACTGAATCTTATCCACTATTTCAAACAGATGGTGAACTGAATAAATCACGAGTCAGAGCAGGAATCGAAAAGGAAGAATCAGAGAGTCAAAAAACTATCAGCCGCTTAGCAATGTTTAAGCGCAAACAATCAACTCCAGAACGATTAGTGGGTCGAGAATTACTCCGAAATTATGGTTTTATGACTGCGGAAGAGTGCGAGTACAACGTAAAATTTGCCATGAATAATCCTGACTGTATTATTTATGGGTTTGCTATTGGTGATTCAGGTTCTGAAAAATCAAAAGTTGTAGTAGATACAGCATTTTCTATAACTGAGTATGCTGATTCTCATGAAACATTCACTTTAAATGCTCCTTATGAGAATGGAACAATGGCAGCAAAGGGAGAGAAGAAAGCTAATGGCGAATTAGATGGTAAAATAGGTTCAGTTACAGCTCGTATTAATCAGCAAGATCACATTAAACCCCAAATCTTCTTTCCCAGCATTGTGACATTAAAAGATCCTACAGAAGCCAGTTTTCTTTATGTTTTTAATAACATTTTGCGTACTCGACACTATGGCGCACAGACTACACGTACAGGAAGAGTTCGGAATGAATTGATAGGTGTAATATTTGCTGACGGAGAGATTGTTAGCAATTTACGCTGGACTCAAGCCATTTATGATTACATGAAGAAAAATGCAACCTTAGCCTCTACAGAGCCATTAAATGAAGATGATGTTACTGAAGCGGCTGCTCGTACTATTGCTAGCTTAATGCAAGGTGAATTTCTCGTGCATGAAGACTTTATCGGTGAAACATTTAAATCTTTGCTTAATGAAGTCAAAGCTATCACTACTAATGAAGAAAACCTGAAAAAGATGCTTAAAAAAGCAGATGACGAAGCGAAAGCTTATGCTCAGAAACATATAAAAGGTAAAGATAAAGTACCCGCTAAGTAACCACTATGACCTTTATTTACTGCTGTCGGTTAGAATTACATGACAGCCTGTATTACGCCACTCGTGAGATAGGAAGACTCTACGAAACAGAAGCAATCATTCATAATTACGCTCTTTGTTATGCCATGGAGTTAGTAGATAGTGAGGTTTATTCAACCACTGTTGCTGAAGAACACTCATATCGTTATTTCTGTCCCGAACAAGTTCCTAAATATGAGGAGCATTTAACACCACTCAATCAACAGGGGATTTATGTAACTCCAGCACATTCAATTCACCATGCTACGACTCTTAACACTTGGAAGTATGCCAACAATAACTACCATGTTGAGATGGAGAAAACCCAGAAAAATATCCCTAGTTTTGGTAGAGCAAAAGAGATTGCACCAGAAAGCAAATTTGAGTTTTTTGTGATTTCTCAAAAACAACTCAAATTACCAAAATGGATTCGCTTGGGTAAATGGATGAGTAAAGCAGAGGTACAGACTCAAGAAGTGGTAGAATTCAAATTAAAGACTGGTGACTTCGCTTTTCCTTACCCACTCAATCCTTTAGATGTGATGTTTACTCATCAAGTCGTGAGCTACGATGTCATTAATATGCCTCCTGTCAGTCTGATTCAAAATGTCAGCATTCGTCAAGGAGAGTATTATGAGTTTGACAATCCATACAAATCTGAAAAACTACGACTCCCAGCTAGAATGCAGTATCGATTTAAGGGTTGAATCATAATGGTGGGCAATGCCCACCCTACTTAATAACTCTCAATTATGCCTCACAGTCTTGTTCTTAACCTCGTTCCCCAGTCCCCCATCTACCCCGAATTTCTATCAGGTAGACACTACCACGCCTTATTCCTTACTCTTATCAGTTCTGTCGATCGCAATTTAGGAGATTACTTACACACATCTAACGCCGACAAAGCATTTACTCTTTCTCCTTTACAAGTGCAAAGCCATCGGGAAGGATACCCAATCCCCAAGAAACTGGATCGCAACAACAAATTCCACAAACACCATACCTTACAATACAACCACGAACAACCCATTCCCCCTGGTACACCCTGTTGGTGGCGGATTTCGCTTCTAGATGATACGCTCTTTGGGAAACTAACTTCACTTTGGCTAAATCTCAACCCCGAACATTCTTGGCATTTGGGATCTGCTAATTTGTACATTACCAGTATCTTGGGAACTCCCCAACCAACACAACCTTGGGCAAATGCTTGTACATATGCTCAATTGTACGAGCAAGCGAGCGATCGCGATTGCGCGGATCGCAGCGCCAAAGGCGATCGCACCATCTCCTTCAGTTTTGCCACACCTGTAGCTTTTCGTCAGGGCGCATACGATAGTGTTTTACCAATTCGAGAATCTGTTTTCAATAGTCTTCTCAGTCGTTGGAACAAATACAGTGGAATTGAGTTTACTAATGTTCCCATCGAATCCATTTATCCCAGCTTTGTCAACATCAACACCGAAGTTGTTAACAACTATGACACTAAGTTTATAGGTTGCGTTGGCGAAATCAACTATCGAATTCTAGGAGAAGTTGAACCCATTGCTATTAAGCAAATAAATGCCCTTGCTGACTTTGCCTTATATGCAGGGCTTGGACGAAAAACAACCATGGGAATGGGAATGACACGACGATTAAAAACTGCTAGCAGCTGATAGCTAATGGCTGATAGCGAATAACTATTAGCCATTAACCATTAGCAATTAGCAAAAACCATGAATGAAACAGAAGAATACGTTCCAATTGCAGCATTAAACCAATATGCTTACTGTCCGCATCGCTGTTGGCTAATGTTCTGTGCAAGTGAATTTATTGATAACCAATATACCATTGAGGGAACGAGTTTACACGATCGCGTTCACACAGTTGGAGAAGGAAATCGAGAAGAAACTTGGCAAATTCGAGCCATCTGGTTGAAATCGGAAAAATACAAACTTATTGGTAAATCCGATCTTATCGAATCAGAAAATGGTGAATGGTATCCCGTTGAATACAAACGCGGAAAAAAAGGCGAATGGGATAACGACGAGTTGCAAGTTTGCGCCCAAGCTCTATGTTTGGAAGAAATGACCGGACAAACCATCAGGACAGGTTACATCTACTACGCACATTCACACCAACGCCAACTTGTAGAGATAACTGAAGAGTTGCGTCAAAGTGCGATCGCAACTATTGAATCCGTACAAAAACTAATCTGTACGGGTTATATGCCAAAAGCCCTAAAGACAAAACGCTGTACGGGATGCAGTCTCTATACGAGATGTTTACCAGGGACAGCGGACAAAGTAGGACGTTATCAAGAAGCCTAATATCGTTATTCAATTTGGATTGAAAAACCATGGGAACAGTATATATCACGCAAGAAGACGCATTTATTGGCAAAGTCGATGAACGGTTACACGTCAAGTTTGAGAAAACAACCATTTTAGATGTGCCACTTCTCAAAGTTGATGGTGTTGTGGTGCTAGGACGTGCCACAGTTTCACCTGCTGCTGTCAATGAATTATTGCAGCGTCAAATTCCGCTCACATTTCTCACAGATACAGGTCGTTATTTAGGACGTTTAAAACCAGAAATGACAAAGAACATATTTGTCCGTAAAGCACAATGGAATGCTGCAGGTGATACACCTCAAGCTATTCATGTCGTCCAAGGGTTTGTACGAGGTAAACTCAAAAACTACCGGACTACCCTTGTGCGCCGCCAACGAGAATGCGCCGACATAGACTTATCAACTTTTATCCATCGCTTAGAGCAAGCAATTGCGCCCATTGACACAACTCACAATATTGATTCATTGAGAGGATTAGAAGGTGCAGGTAGTGCAGCTTACTTTGGATGCTTCGATCGCATGATTCGTAACATGAAGTTCTCCTTTACTAACCGCGTCCGCCGTCCGCCTACCGATCCCGTCAACTCTTTACTCAGCTTTGGTTATTCGTTGCTGTGTCATGATATTCAAGGAGCAGCGAATATTGTAGGTTTCGATCCCTATCTCGGATATTTACACTGCCAACGTTACGGTAGACCATCCCTAGCATTAGACTTGATGGAAGAGTTTAGACCTGTCATCGTCGATGCTGTTGTGCTGTCTGCTGTGAACAAGCAATTCCTCAAGGCTGAGGATTTTGTGCAAGAACCCGTTAGCAATGCTGTTTCCCTGACTAAGGAAGGACGAAAAACATTTTTACAACTGTACGCACAGAAGAAGCAATCTGAGTTTAAGCATCCGGTACTTGGACGCAAATGTACTTATCAAGAAGCTTTTGAAATCCAAGCCCGATTTCTAGCGAAATACTTGATGGGCGAAATCGAGAAATATCCACCACTTGTAGTGAAGTAAGCGTTGCGCTGTTTGTTGACTTAGTAGGACGGGCGTCCTCGCCCGTTCCACAAGAGTTAGGTTGACTGAAGTTGTGCGAGTTAAACAATTATTAAATTAGAAACTAAAGGCAGAGTTCTCTCAATGAATGTTGTCGTGTCTTATGACATTTCAGAAGATAAGCGCCGTACAAAAATCCATAGCGTGCTAAAATCCTACGGGCAGTGGGTACAATATAGTGTGTTTGAGTGCCAACTCACTGATACTCAGTATGCGAAGTTGCGATCGCGTTTGAATAAACTGATAAAGCCTGACACCGATAGCATCCGCTTTTACTTTCTGTGCGCTTGCTGTTTTGGTAAAGTTGAGCGTATCGGTGGTGAACCAGTACGCGACGACACAATTTTCTTCGCTTAATTCGCAAATAGGTAGGTGTTGGAAAAGAATCTAGGAGAAAAATGGTTTTATTCAGCAACACTGATGTAAATATATACAAAAGGAGAATACAAACTAGTTTTGATGATATCAACAAACAGGAAAGGTGTTCAGCAAACAATAGTATCTTGATGTGTGATGCAAGAAATTAAAGGGATACAAATTCTCGCCATCTCAGGTAGCCTTCGGAGTGCTTCATCGAACACAGCTTTACTTCGATCTGCAATCACTTTGGCACCAAAAGGAGTTGAGATCGCTATGTATAATGGTCTTGGCAATCTCCCACATTTCAACCCCGATCTAGAGGGAACAGAACTACCTTCAGTGAAAGACTTTCGTACCCAATTGCAAATTTCTGATGGCGTATTGATATCGAGTCCAGAATACGCGCATGGCATACCTGGTGTATTAAAGAATGTACTCGATTGGGTAGTTGGTTCTGGAGAACTTTACCGCAAACCGGTTGCACTACTTAATGCATCACCACGAGCGCTATATGCACAAGCTTCTTTAAAGGAAATACTGCTGACAATGGATGCACGTATCATTAATGAAGCATCAATAACCATTCCACGATCGTCACCGATGGGTAGACCTCGGACATAACTGCACGTATCATTAATGAAGCATCAATAACCATTCCACTCCCCAGCAATAAGATTGATGAAACTAGCATTATTTCGCACTCTGAAATATCGAGTTTGCTTCATCAGGCGATCGTAGCATTCGTATCCGCGATTGAAACTTTTCGGAATCAAGCATGATTAATTTACAGTTTTTTACCCTCATGTACCAAACTTCTGACTTTAATGAAGTCAAAGATATCGATGGTGAACCACCTCGCTACAACATAATTTCCTTAGCTAATTCGCGGATGGGTAGGTGTTGGCAAACAACTTAGCTCAAAAATGACTGAAATCTTGATGGTACAAAGCTTGTAAGCATTCGGCTAACCTAACCCATCCGCGCACCATGCCCAGACTGGATTTCAGCCATTTTCCCTCTCCTCAATTTCAATTTCTCATGCTATGATTGAGCCATCCGCGATTTTGAACCATGAAAACCAAATACTTATTGGCTTTTAGGCTCCTGCCATTGCAATTTCATTGAATCCCTATTAGGGATTGAAACCCCGAAGAATTGTACGCCGACCCGGATTACGTGATTGCAATTTCATTGAATCCCTATTAGGGATTGAAACGAGAGCCGTAGCGATCGCTCTAAACAGAGAGTAATTGCAATTTCATTGAATCCCTATTAGGGATTGAAACTCATTTGCTTTCCCCTCACCGCCCCACCCAAGTAATCCAAGATTGCAATTTCATTGAATCCCTATTAGGGATTGAAACGTGGTTTTCCGCATAAAGTTATGACCCAACTTCAAATTGCAATTTCATTGAATCCCTATTAGGGATTGAAACGCTGGATCTAAAATTTTGACAGTAACTGGCTGCACATTGCAATTTCATTGAATCCCTATTAGGGATTGAAACCTTATGTGGGAGAATCTAAATACGGGATAAAGGGAAATTGCAATTTCATTGAATCCCTATTAGGGATTGAAACGAAACCCAGAATCTACACTGGGTAGGCGATCGCCAATTGCAATTTCATTGAATCCCTATTAGGGATTGAAACAGACTCAAGCATATGTCCGCCTACTTCGTGAAAATTGCAATTTCATTGAATCCCTATTAGGGATTGAAACAACCCGGTCCGCAAGGTAAGCCAGGGAAGGATGGCAAAGATTGCAATTTCATTGAATCCCTATTAGGGATTGAAACGTATATGACCCAATATTGTGATAGCAGCCACTAATTGCAATTTCATTGAATCCCTATTAGGGATTGAAACTTCTTTTCTGCTCTTGGCATATTTTCCAGCCAAGAGATTGCAATTTCATTGAATCCCTATTAGGGATTGAAACACAATCTTTCCCACCTGCTTGGGGTAGAATTTCCGATTGCAATTTCATTGAATCCCTATTAGGGATTGAAACGCTCGCCATAGGAAGAAAAGGACATGATATATCAGATTGCAATTTCATTGAATCCCTATTAGGGATTGAAACGACGGCAGCGATCGAGCACGGACAGCCGCTCATCCTGGCTAATTGCAATTTCATTGAATCCCTATTAGGGATTGAAACATGGATAGAGAATTTGGGAAATTAGCGATAGATTTATTGCAATTTCATTGAATCCCTATTAGGGATTGAAACGGCAGAAACTTGATCCATTAAGACAGCGCCAAACATTGCAATTTCATTGAATCCCTATTAGGGATTGAAACGGTTTCTGGAGCGATACAACGGCTTGGGATATCATTGCAATTTCATTGAATCCCTATTAGGGATTGAAACTCAACTTCAGCTAGTTCATTTACATCCAAATCTAAAATTGCAATTTCATTGAATCCCTATTAGGGATTGAAACCTAATTGATTGATACCCTGTCAATGGTTCACCTACCCAAGCTTATTGCAATTTCATTGAATCCCTATTAGGGATTGAAACGGACCGATGGGGCTGGAGCTTTCTACGACGAGCATTGCAATTTCATTGAATCCCTATTAGGGATTGAAACCTATATTACCTGAGAACTTGGCAATGGGGAACAACGCAAATTGCAATTTCATTGAATCCCTATTAGGGATTGAAACAGATACGAGAGGTCGGATGGAAGAATGATGATCTGTATTGCAATTTCATTTACTACCTACTAGGGATTGAAACAAATTTGACGAGGCGAGAACAGATTTTCAAACAGCACAATTGCAATTTCATTTACTCCCTATTAGGGTTATTATTAATAGAATTGATTTTTATATTTGGATGTATGACAAAATTGATTTTACTTTAACTTGCCACGAATGGACGTTTTATCCGGGCTGAGGTAGTATAGCCTAGAAGGCAACTTGTGAGCCAAACGAACCCGCAGCAATGACAAAATATTTTGAAAGGAGAACTTAATGAAGCTGGCATTGTTTGGAGCAAATGGCATGGCTGGAAGTCGAATTGCGCGGGAAGCATTGATGCGTGGACACGATCTGAGTGCAATCGTCCGTGATTTATCTCGCTTCTCGCTATCGTTTGATCCCTCCACCACGTTTGTTGGCAATGTTGTTGTAGGCAACGTGCTCGATCCGGAGAATGTGGCAGAAATTGTCAAGGGACATGATGCGGTAATTAGTACTGTAGGACCGGGCGCTGACAAAGCAAGCGATCCGGTCTTGGCACAAGACATTATCAAGGCTTCCCACTCGCTAATCGAAGGCTTGACTCGTGCGGGAGTTCAGCGTCTTGTAGTCGTTGGCGGTGCTGGAAGTCTCGAAGTAGCGTCCGGTCTACAGCTTGTGGATACTCCTGACTTTCCAGAAATCTATCGCCCTGCATCTCTCGCTCACCGCGAAGCACTTGCCATTTACAAAGCATCTAATCTCGACTGGACGTTTATCAGTCCTGCAGCGTTCTTTGAACCTGGTGAACGAACTGGTAAGTATCGCATTGGTACTGACCAACTCCTAGTTGATGATAAAGGTGAAAGCCGAATCTCAGCTGAAGATTATGCGATCGCACTACTAAATGAGATTGAGCAACCACAATTTGTTCGTTGTCGTATAACTGTTGCTTATTGATCTTTAAGAAGTTGGGAAAGTGAAGGAAAACTTAAACTCTTTCATTGATTACTGATGAAACCCATCAAGCCGAATTTTTCATTAAGGGATAAGGTTGAATCAATACATCCGCAGGGATACTTAATTGTTGATGCAAATGTCGAATCATTTCTAAAGTCAAAGCCTGCTGGCGATTTAAGATTTCAGTAACCTGTTTCTCACTCCCAATCATAGGCTCCAAATCATGACTAGATAAACCACGCGATTCTAAATAATATAAAATAGCTTCAATTGGGTCAAGCGCTTCAATTGGGTAATGCTGTTGTTCGTATGCTTCTACCAGGGTCGTTAAAATGTCTAAACGGTTAAACTCTGGTGTATCAGGTTCCGCATCAAACAACCTTTCGATTTCATCAAGTGCAGATCGATAATCAATTTCATTTTTGATGGGACGAAGTTCAAACATGGCAATACAACATCAAATCGTTGTTGCATCTACGTTATCGTACTCTCTATGTGTTCCAACAAAACGAATAAAGATAATTTCAATATCATAACGAATGTGAACAACTAAGCGGTAATCATTACCTTTGATATTAAAAACAACACGATTATTCGCAATAATACTAGCATTGCGGTAAATACTTTTGATGTCGGTTGGATTACTCCTCTTAGCACGGGATGCTTCATCATACTAAGCTTTAATGGTTGCTCGGCATCGGGATGTGCTTCCCAAAACGAATATAACGTGCTGCGAGCAATAATTCGCATATTGGAATTGTTTACTGCTCCGACTATAAACGATTGTGTCGTGCATAAGCTAAACTCAAAGCAAAGAATTACAATCCCTTATTACTTTGGTAAAGTCGAAGATACTGATGGTAAACCACCTCGCCACAACATAATTTTCTTAGCTAATTCGCGGATGGGTAGGTGTTGGCAAACAACTTAACTCAAAAATGGCTGAAATCTTGATGGTACATAGTTTGTAAGCATTCGGCTAATCTAAACCATCCGCGCACCATGCCCAGACTGGATTTCAGCCATTTTCCCTCTCCCCAATTTCAATTTCTCATGCTATGATTAAGCCATCCGCGATTTTGAACCATGAAAACCGAATAGTCATTGGCTTTCAGGCTCCTACCATTACAATTTCTTTGACTCCCTAATAGGGATTGAAACGTAGAGGTGGATTTGACGTTGATTAATGATATATTACAATTTCTTTGACTCCCTAATAGGGATTGAAACAAAGGCGTTGCCAGTAGCAGTAACGTAAAAATTAAATTACAATTTCTTTGACTCCCTAATAGGGATTGAAACCTTACTACCTTAATAACAAAGAAGAAATTCTTAAGATTACAATTTCTTTGACTCCCTAATAGGGATTGAAACGCGCTGGCGATGAACGCCTAGGCTTTGGATCGCCCGCGAATTACAATTTCTTTGACTCCCTAATAGGGATTGAAACGTGCAACAGCTGCTGAAATCAAAACAGCAATCGAATTACAATTTCTTTGACTCCCTAATAGGGATTGAAACGAAACGGCTTTCATCGATGCCAAAGTCTTCTGCTTTCATTACAATTTCTTTGACTCCCTAATAGGGATTGAAACCTGCAAATCCTTCTCCGACGCCAACCTAGATGGAGAAGAAAATTACAATTTCTTTGACTCCCTAATAGGGATTGAAACGAATCAATACGTTCTTTAAATTGAAGTTTAACATTACAATTTCTTTGACTCCCTAATAGGGATTGAAACATTTCGCCTTGCTTTTTCAATAAATTTTTAGCTACGCGCATTACAATTTCTTTGACTCCCTAATAGGGATTGAAACTTAATAACAAACTCTTGTATTTGCTGGTCTATATCATTACAATTTCTTTGACTCCCTAATAGGGATTGAAACATGAATATGCTATTGCCGTGTCCCACACAATACATATTACAATTTCTTTGACTCCCTAATAGGGATTGAAACGCAGTGTCTACCCCCACAGAAGCCGATAATAATAGAAATTACAATTTCTTTGACTCCCTAATAGGGATTGAAACAATTCACTTTAATGCTTTCAACAAATCTGCTCATGATTACAATTTCTTTGACTCCCTAATAGGGATTGAAACGGGCAATCAAGCACCAGCCGGGACTCCAATCACAGATTACAATTTCTTTGACTCCCTAATAGGGATTGAAACTTGCATCTAGCCAAGCAGGGATGTAGTGGCTAAGATTACAATTTCTTTGACTCCCTAATAGGGATTGAAACGGGAGTTAGGGCTTAAACAAGTACATATTGGTAACATTACAATTTCTTTGACTCCCTAATAGGGATTGAAACAATATTGAATCCATGCGTATAGCTTTTAACTGTTGTAATTACAATTTCTTTGACTCCCTAATAGGGATTGAAACGAGTGAGCGATTCAGCCACATCGGAACACCACCCGCAATTACAATTTCTTTGACTCCCTAATAGGGATTGAAACTAATTGGTTTATTTCTATGGCTTTTGTTCATAGAGATTACAATTTCTTTGACTCCCTAATAGGGATTGAAACAATTAGCTTATCTTCTTCTTCGTCAATCATAAATGAAATTACAATTTCTTTGACTCCCTAATAGGGATTGAAACAGTTGATTCTTATCTTGGCAGGGCAGCAGCTGGAATTACAATTTCTTTGACTCCCTAATAGGGATTGAAACTTTCCAGTGTGCAAGGGATGCCACGACACTGTGTGCCATTACAATTTCTTTGACTCCCTAATAGGGATTGAAACACTCACTAACGAGATATTTAGCAGTATTTTGGGCGGTAGCATTACAATTTCTTTGACTCCCTAATAGGGATTGAAACGCTCACGTACTAAGTGGAGATAACCTCAGAGATTATCGAAGATTACAATTTCTTTGACTCCCTAATAGGGATTGAAACGGAATATATTGACACATCTTGACACATACTGAACATTACAATTTCTTTGACTCCCTAATAGGGATTGAAACAGTCCGCGTTTGCGTTGAGCTTCAAGGTAAGACTGTAATTACAATTTCTTTGACTCCCTAATAGGGATTGAAACCGAATCTTGAAAGGCAAGTACAAGGACAAGATGGATTACAATTTCTTTGACTCCCTAATAGGGATTGAAACAAGTGGTATTTGGTTATTGTCTCTAAGGACGCTTATAATTACAATTTCTTTGACTCCCTAATAGGGATTGAAACATGGCTAGAAACTGTAGAGACTGCAAGCACATTAGTGATTACAATTTCTTTGACTCCCTAATAGGGATTGAAACTCAAGAAAGGCGCGATACGCAAGCGTAACGGCTGAAATTACAATTTCTTTGACTCCCTAATAGGGATTGAAACAGTTTACATTTTAATGCTGCTAATGCAAAAGCACACATTACAATTTCTTTGACTCCCTAATAGGGATTGAAACAACAGCTCAAACCGCTCAATCCACTGCACAAAGCGATTACAATTTCTTTGACTCCCTAATAGGGATTGAAACGCGTGTTGCCAGATGGACGGTGCGCGATCGCATGGAGGGGATTACAATTTCTTTGACTCCCTAATAGGGATTGAAACTTTTGACCTGGATAGTAACCCCTACCATTTGATTACAATTTCTTTGACTCCCTAATAGGGATTGAAACATCGACACCGTACTCGAAAATGCCGAAGTGCGATCGCTTATTACAATTTCTTTGACTCCCTAATAGGGATTGAAACATTTTTACGAGAAAACAACACCTAGGGATCGCGCAGAACAAGAAATTGCTGGCTATCGAGATGTGCTCAATACGATTCATAGCAGTTATGCTTATATTCCCTTCACTCCTGGCGTCGTGTTACAGCTGCATCGCGATCTATATCAGTTTACTGTAGGTGAAGGTGGACGGTGGAAGTCGGTAGATAACGTTATTAGCGCAACTTATCCAGACGGCACAAAAGTAACGCGATCGCCTCACTCATTCCTTCAAAATAGACAGAATAGGAAAAGTTTTGTTGTTAACCATAGCAATCCTATTTAATTTATAGCGGTTCTCACTTGAATGAAGTACAGATTTATCTGCTACGGGCTGCGTGCATCTGCGGTTCCATAACTTTTTTATGTATTACACTCAATTGAAAACCGCTTCGCGTAGTGCCTTGTATAGCAATCCTATTTGATTTGTGAGAAAATTCACCCCCCTGGCTAACGCCGTCCCCCCGATGCCTTGGGGGGACTACAGGGGGGTCACCATAATTTCAAATTCTCACGAATTATTTAGGACTGCTATAGAATGACCATAAGAGTTCCCTCTTGAAAATAGGGCATTGGGGAGCCAGTGATTTGCGGGGTTCCCCCCGTTAAAGCATCTGGCTGTAGTTGCTGATATGAGCGGGACAGTTGTGGACTAAATAAATTTGAAGTCTCTAGCGAAGTTGACATCAACACTGTCTTGAATTACGGCGATCAAGTCAGAGCCATTATTCCCCGTATAGTAAATAAAAGCATCTGTAGCGGATGTACCAGCAACGCTAGAGAAGCTTCCATAGGAGTACTCGATCGAGTATTGGTTGGCATTGCCTTTAGCTTCAATGTAATCAGCAGCAGGATTCCAATCTTGAATAATGGCATATCCGCCGCCTTCGTTTTTGCCCTCTATACTCGTGTAAGAAACACCCCAACCGCCGCCAAGTACAAAGGTATCAGACGCAGCACCACCGACTAAAGTATCAATAACCAAACTGTCCAATTCTTGAAAAGCACCAATCAGGCGATCGCTGCCATTACCACCAGAAAGGAAGTCACTGCCAGTACCTCCGTATAGAGCGTCGTTGCCATCCCCACCATAAAGCTGGTCGTTGCCCGCACCACCCAGAATATTGTTGTTACCACTGTTGCCAAGTATGAAGTTATCTAATGCGTTGCCAATACCAGAGCTGTTACCAGTACCAGTCAAGTAAAGAGTTTCAACGTTTGCTGGTAGTGTATAAGAGGCGATAGAAGAATAAACCTGGTCTAATCCGTCATTAGCATATTCAACAACTAAGTCACCAACATCATCAACAATGTATGTGTCACCATCAGCGCCACCGTACATTGTGTCTGCGCCACTACCACCATCCAAATAATCGTTACCAGAACCAGCAGATAAGATATCGTTGCCTGCTAAACCGGAAATGCTATCGTCGAACGGAGTGCCATAAAGAGCAGGGTAGTATACTCCATTCTGAGTTGTGTTGTTGTCGTTAAAACTTGTACCATTAGTCATTTTATGCTCCTTGTATTTATTTATTGATTATTCGAGTCTCTATTATTTTTAGAATTAGTAGTGATGGAGTTAGATAAAAGTTAGTTTGAGTTCTAACAGACATATAGCTATCCTATTGAATCTGTCAAAAAATAATTAGCCGGAAAAATCCGTTAACTGGGAGATATAGGGGTTCTTTATCTCATTAACGATTTAGGATGGCTAGAGATTTTCTCGAATGAACTTTATTTCGCTTCCACTTTCATCTAATTTAAGCTATTTCTTGGGAAAGCACAGTACAGAAAAAGTCAGAGAAAATCAAATCTCTTCAGAAAAAATCAGTTTGAAAGGTCAGATTTAGTCAGATCGAGAAATCAGTTTGAAAAGTCAGAGCAATACAGAGTAATGGTTGACGACGGTAAGTTATGTCACTATTCACTATTAAAAAAGGTGAAACCAAAGTTGCTTTGATTCCACCAAATTTGTGTAGATTATTCTTTTGAAAGTGAAATAAGAATTATGCAACTGAGTTGAAATTGCAAAAGTTTGTTGGTATTGCTTCTGCACTTAAACGAACGTTATCAAAATCAACTTCCACACCTGTACCTTGCAGGATGTTGACAAGTCGGATTCCAAGATTCTGACCTAGATAGAGATTGTCAGAGGTAGCAGTGAATGTGACTGTTGAGGTTTCAAACGTTCCATCTTGGATAAAAATATTGTTCTGTTCGGAAGCCAAAACAGTATCACCTGCTAACAATTCCACACGGTAACCAGGGAAGCCTGTCAAATCGATGTCATCAAAGCTCCCTGCTGCATTACCAACATCAACTTGTAAAGTGTACTGGGTATTTGCAGCCAAGACGGTATCAAGAGTCTGGGAAAAACCAACCACGCCACTACCAGGAGCTTCAGTTAGGTAGATATATGCTGTATTCTGACCATCAGTTGCTTCGTTAACAAAGACATCATTGCCCGGATTAAATACTCCAATGCCTGAAGCCGTAGAGGCTGGATCGCTCAGTACAAATCCATTAGGGTTATAAATTTCCCAACCAGGAGGTGGTGTGAGGGTAAAATCACGATCAGCAAGGACAGGTAATTCAAAGCTGGGGTTATCGATGAAGACAGAAGAACTATCCTTAACTTCTTCGGTAAAAATAGCCACAGAGTCAAAGTCTACTTCTAATCCATCACCATTAATAAGGTTAATGAGGCGAAGTTGAAGATTTTCGCCTAGTAAAGGATTGTCTTGACTAGCGATGAAGTCAACGGTGGAGGTTGCAAAGCTACCTTCTGCAATCTTCAAAGTGTTGTTGTCTGTTGCTACAACCGTATCGCCTGCTAGTAGTTCAATACGATAACCAGGAAAGCCCTCAAAGCTAGCTCCAGTTTCAGCAGTATCTATGCCTGTAGGATTGCCTACATCAACTAATAGTGTATAGCGGGTATTAGCAGTCAATTTGGCATCTAAAGTTTGAGACAGTCCAACAACACCACTTCCAGGCTGTTCTGTAAGGTATACGTATGCAGTATTTTCGCCTTCTGTATTGCCAAAGAAAAGTTGACCGGTTGTTTCATTGAAGAAATTGGTCTTCGGTGGATTGAATGTACCAACACTAGAATCAGTATCGGAGTTTAAAAGAAGTCCATTAGGATCGTACACATTCCAGCCGGATGGAGGTCGATTGGTGTAAGTATCATCGTTTAAAGCGATCGCATCAAAATCAGAATTCGCGATCGCAAGCAAGTTAGTGTTGCCTACAGGAGAAGCAATCAGCTGAACGCGGTCAAAATTGACTTCCGATCCAGAATCAGAATTTAAGTTGAGCAAGCGGACTTCCAAGTTCTCTCCAAAAGAGTTGATGGGAAGAGTCGCGTAAGACAAAGTAACGGTTCTCAATTCTCCCTCTGGAATCGCTACTGGGTTAATCGTATAATCTAATACTGTATCTCCTGCTGCCAATACAAGAGCGTAATTGGGAAAAACTGTAAAGTCAGAACCATCAGCCGTGCTTGTGCCACCTGTGTTCCCTACATCAACGACTAGAGTATAGCGAGTGTTGGGAGTTATGACAGTCTCTGACCTTTCAAAGCTGGAATTTTCAATAGAAATGCTTTCGTAAGATGTTGTATCGTAATTTACCATGTTTTTCCTAACTCAATTGAAAAGACAGAAAAGCGTTTGTGTGCGATCGCATCACAGTGATTGGGTTTAGGGTCAGCAACTAGTTTTGAATGCCACCTCAAAATTTGTAAAGCGCAAACAGTACTTGGCAATAGCCTGTAATGCTAGCTAAGTAGGAGACCTATCGCATCTCAAAGTATTTAGAAGCAAGAATATCATTACTATTTAATTTAGCAAATAACTCAGTCAATTTGTTTTTGAAACTTTCGTAAACTTAATTTAAAAATTTCGCTAACATCCTTTCAAATCGTTCATGTACAAGGAATTATAAGTCATATTGTTATCATAAAAATTTACTTAAACGTCAAAAATAACTTTTTTATAAAGTAATTATTAAAAGTAAAAATTAGATCGAAAAACCAAAATATACATCATTTACAAAAATGTTTTTGTTAGTATTAAGTTGTTAGTAGTTATTAATTTGTAATTACTTCCTTCCCGTTATACCAATTTTCAATGAAGCTGCACATTATTTTTACCCCTCCTAACCTCCCCTTAGTAAGGGGAGGTTAGGAGGCGGTGGGGTTCTTTCTATGCATCTTTATATGAAAACGGTATTAGAAGATTATCTACAGGAGTGGGGTAGGTAATGCTAATCAACATTAAATGGTGGGCAATGCCCACCCTACTGTACTGTATTAGTCACTGGTCACTGGTCACTGGTCACTGGTCACTGATTAAGCAACTCTGTTGTTGCATTCACAACAATTTGTGCTGTCCCCGTAAAAAACTCACGGTTAAGAGTTGCTGGGACATCGGTAGGTTTATGATAGTGAGGAGTGCGTAAATTAGCTGTATCCGTCACCAAAACAGCACCAATGCCTTGATACCAAAACGGAGCGTGATCGCTACGCAATACATCGGGTGTCAGCAAACCTTTGAGAGGTACTGGCAGAGTCAGTACGGATGGCAGTGTAGGCGAAGAAGCGATCTCACTCTTTACCTTTTGAGCTTCCTTATTCAATGCAGTTTGAGAAACATTCGCTTGCCCAAAAGCATTGAGGATTGGCAAGTGTTCGGCATCGCCAACGACTGCAACAAAATCACCTTTGTTGCTCTTTGGAGTTACGGGCAAACCTGATGGGTACTTCTGACATCCGGTAGTATGGCAAGCATAACCCACCATATCCATCACAATAACTCCCTCTAGATTTTCTAGGTGAGTTTTATTTTTGACAAAAGCTTTGCTGCCTAAAAGTCCTGCTTCTTCCAAATCAAAAAAAGCTAATTGCAGAGTTTTGGCAGTAGGACGCGAACCGAGGAGTCTTGCTAGTTCCAGAACAACGGCAACTCCAGTAGCATTATCATCAGCACCAGGGGAGAAGAAAACGGTGTCGTAATGTGCTGCTACAAGGATAGCTCCTGCTTCTTTACTGGTACCGGGTCTTTCCGCAAAAATATTAATACCAACTCTTGTGGTATCCAACTGTTTCTCAGTGAATTCCTCAAGTTGAGGTTGCCAACCCAATTTCTTGAGTTCTGAGGTGATGTAGGATCGAGCTCGCGATCGCTCTACAGGAGTATGACGTATAAAATTTAACTTCTGAAGATGCGAAAACAGCTTATCCCCAGATACTTGTGGAGTACTCGTTGTTCTTTCTTCATCTACCTTTTCTTGTAAAGACTGATGTGGAGCAGAAGCAGTGACTGGAGGATTCCTCTTGTCCCGATTAACCGCATCTTTCTTTACAGGAACAGAATTCTCAACTCTAATACTATAAATAACCGATTCCTGATGCTGTGGAAACAATCCTTTAGCAACCAGTACAACAACCATTGTTGTTAAAGCTAACAGCACCAACCACAACCATTTTTTCTCTGCTTTCATCAATAAACCCTTTCTTTTTTATTTTTCACTGGACAGCCATCGTGACTCCAGTAAATAAAGTAACGAGCTGCCTAAGAGTGTCCTCTTTATCTCCTAATTTCCTAGTATGGGACGTTGCAACCGCTCTTGTTTGACACTTTGTCTTTTGACAGAAGCACCAACTTCATCTAGAGTTCCCCATATAGCTGTCAAAGTACATATAGTGCTCCAAAAATTTTATCTTTAATTATTGAAATTGCTAATGTTACATTTGTTGCTCATCACAACCCTGGGGTTTCTTGGAAGTTTTGGACACTGCTTTGGAATGTGCGGTCCTCTTTCAGTAGCATTTTCTCTATCTCATAATTCAGAAACAGGAAATACTACATCTAGGCAACCCAGTTGGCAGGAGCAATTTTGGTTTCATCTACTGTTAAACTTGGGGCGAATGTTAAGTTACACTCTAGTTGGTGCTGCCATTGGTGCGCTAGGTGCTGTGTTACTCAAAAGCGGACATTTAGCAGGAATTGGTAGTGAATTACGCCAATGGATGGCAATTATAACTGGCATTCTGCTAATTTGGTTTGGTATAAGACAAATAAATCCCGAATTTTTGCCTCGTCTTCCCGTGTTACACCCTTTTTTGCAAGGCAATTTACATAATCGCCTGAGTGCAGGAATGGTTAAGCTTTCCCTACAAACTAAGTGGTGGACTCCTGCACTTTTGGGGATAACATGGGGTTTGATGCCTTGTGGATTCCTCTATGCTGCCCAGATTAAAGCAGCTGAAACTGGTAACTGGTGGATGGGCGCTGCCACAATGTTAGCTTTTGGTTTTGGGACTTTACCTACGATGCTAGGTGTTGGCGTGTTTACAGCCTCGATTGGTAAAGATAGGCGCGGTCAGTTATTTCGCTTGGGTGGTTGGGTGACTCTTACTATTGGAGTGCTAACGCTTTTGCGGACTGGTGATACTATGGTGGATTACACTGGGCATATTGCGTTAGTGTTTTTAGTATTAGCGCTAATTGCCCGCCCCATTAGCGGTTTGTGGGCAAAGCCTCTACGTTACCGTCGTGCTTTGGGAGTTGGTGCTTTTGTGCTGTCATTAGCTCACACAACTCACATGATGGAACATTCACTACAATGGAACTTCACAGCTTTCTTTTTCCTGCCCCCAGAGTATCAGTCAGGAATAGTAGCTGGTGCTATGGCATTGGTTTTAATGACTCCTGCTGCCTTAACTAGTTTTGATTTTTTGCAAAAGTTCCTGGGCAAACTTTGGAGACTCATTCATTTATTGAGCTTGCCTGCTTTAGTGTTAAGTGCTTTTCATGCTGCAATAATCGGCTCTCATTACTTGGGCGCTTTCGAGTTAAGTTGGGAGAATAAGTTAGCAGTTTTGCTTCTGGGCTTTGTCACACTAAGTGTTTTTCTGGTACGTTGGCGCTTTTTTTGGTCAATTTTATCTATACAAAAATTTTATGTCTCCTCTACTAAGTCGCGTTAACTCCACTTCTTTTTTCTCTTCTGTTAAGAAGGCAGAAGTCAGAAGGCAGAAGGCAGAGTTTATAGGGTGTAACTTAATACTCTTATTCGTACTCTTACTACCCAATTCTACTGCCCATGCTCATAAGGTGCAGACGACAACAGATGTAGGTGCTACTCTCCATTTAGAACCAAATGATAATCCCCGTGCTGGGGAAGCAACAAAAGCTTGGTTTGCTCTGACTCGCCGTGGTGGAAAAGTTATTCCTTTAACTGAGTGCAATTGCCAATTAGCTGTTTACGCTGAACCTTATTCACAGAAAGAACCTCCTTTGCTAGAACCATCTTTACAACCTGTAGTAGCAGATAAGTATAAAGGCATACCAGGTTCGGAAATTACTTTTCCCAGACCGGGGGCTTATTTATTACAGCTCAGTGGCAAACCAAAAAAAGAAGGAAGTTTTCAGCCGTTTGCGCTAAAGTTTTCAGTTACGGTAGCTGCTGGTTCAGCAAATACCGAAGCAGGAAATGCACATAATACACAAGTACAAAAATCAAATACTGAGGTTAACCCCAGTCAATCCCAAGGTACTCCAATTTGGGCGATCGCTTCATTAGCCCTTGCTGCTTTAGGTGTCTCTTTTGCAGTTTTGCGAAGCAGGAGTAGGGATTAGGGACTGGGGATTAGGGACTGGGAATAAGAGACAAGATGACCAAGATTAAACAACAAGTACCCAATCGCCAATTTACTGATGTCGCTTCTGATGCCAGTGCCAAGCGTGAGAAATAATATTCTCCAGAGATGCGTACTGTGGATTCCAGCCTAGAATTTTTCTCGCTTTTTCTCCACTTCCAATGAGTGCAGGTGGATCGCCAGGACGGCGATCGCATTCCACAACTTTGATATCCTTGCCTGTAACTTTCTTAGCAGTGTCAATCACTTCTTTCACTGAAAAGCCATTGCCATTTCCTAAGTTAAAAACTTCGCTATTGCCCCCTTTTAACAGGTATTCTAAACCTAAAACATGGGCATCTGCTAAATCTGTAACATGAATGTAGTCTCTTACACAAGTACCATCGGGAGTTGGGTAATCTGTTCCAAAAACAGAGATAGATTCGCGTTTACCCATAGCTGCTAGCAGTACCAAGGGAATCAAATGAGTTTCTGGATTGTGGTCTTCTCCTAACAAACCCTCTGGATGAGCACCCGCAGCATTAAAATAACGGAAACGTACCGATTTGAAATCATAGGCAGCATCAAAATCAGATAGAATTTTTTCTACCATGAGCTTGGTTGCTCCGTAAGGATTAATAGGATTTTGGGGATGGTCTTCAGGAATAGGTACAACTTGGGGTACACCATAAGTTGCACACGTAGAAGAAAATACAAATTTCTTAACAGACGCTGCTAGCATCGCTTCTAACAGAGTGAGAGTGCCTGTTACGTTGTTACGGTAGTATTTTGCGGGATCGCTAACCGATTCTCCTACGTAGGCGTAGGCTGAAAAATGCATCACTGCTGCAATGTCGTGTGTTTTAAATAAATCGCTTAACAGTGCTTGGTCGTTGGTGTCCCCCTCCACGAGTTTAACCTGTAACACTTTTTCTACCAAATCGCGGTGACCATAAACCAAATTATCGAGTACTATAACGTCAAAACCTGCAAGCTTGAGGGCAAGTACTGTGTGGGAACCAATGTATCCTGCTCCGCCTGTCACCAGAATGGTAGGTTTTCCTTGAGACATAGTTTTTCCTTGCATATCGTGAAACCACTAACTAAGCTAACTCAATATACAAGATGTAAATTACGGTTGCGGAAAATTACAAATTCATGTTTCATGTGAAAGAATTTGCTCTAAAATCACTACGACGGTAGTCGTTGTGTTGTGGATGTGAGGTACTGGATGTCAAGTAATAGTGCTTTTACAATTTGGCAGTACAATAGCCCCACTACCTAAAACCTGAGACTGACCGAAAAATTTAGATTTGAGAGTCAATCTATGTTTGTACTGTTAAGTCGAGTATTACTGTGGCTACTTGTGGGAGCCATCATATACTCTCTGTTTCAGAGATTCTATCCTCAAGGCAATTTCGTTGCTCGATTATTCTTGGTTGTTCTGTTCGTTGTGGTCTTGCTATCTTTTGTCAACCCTAACGAACCTGCTATTGCCTCTCTATGGAGAGTCGTGTCTTTTCCACTCAAACCTTTGGGAGCATCGATTTTGCTGATGATTCTTGCAGCCCAAAATATGGACAAGGGTGGGTTAAAACAACCAGGAGGATATTTAATTGGTTGGGCATTGACGATTTTATTGTTGGCAAGTACCCCAGCCGTTGCTTATTTTCTGGTGCGATCGCCAGTAGCAGCAATGGTGCTCGACCCATCCATCACCAGTCAAATAGTGCTTCAAAATGGGCGTTTAACTGCTTCCATAGCAGATCCCTACGCACCTCAACGTGAAACACTTGTAGCATCAGCATACAACGCAACAGCAGGTGTATCAGATGTTGGAAATGCGATTGTTAGCGGAGCACCGTACTTGGCGCAAACCCCAGCTGACACCACCAGACGTGGATTGCGGCTTGAAGACTTTGTGCCTAATGCTGAAACGCTATCAATCACATCACGTGTGTGGGAAACTTACCTTAACTATATTTCTGGTTTCTTGCGCGGTGGACGGTAATTCGTTTTAAAAGGATAAAGTATGAAGTATGAAGTATAAAGTTCGCCCTACTAATTGAGTGAGGGGATTCTATCGGAATACGATTCTTTTTTCATCCTTTATCCTTCATCCTTCAAACTTTATTCAAATTGTCCTTCGGTAAGAAGACGGATATATTTAGGTTGGGTATAAGATAAAAAAGTTGCTTTTTAGGCTCGAATGGCAAAATCACGACGGCTTGCTAAACTTGGTGCATATCTACGCCCTTATTGGCGGGATACTACTCTAGGTATTATCTCTTTATTAATTGTCAACGGATTGGGTGTTTACATCCCTTTGTTGATCCGCGATACTATCGATAAACTCTCTACAGACTTTACATCGAGCCAAATATCATATTTTGTTATAAGAATAGTATTGTTTACCACAGCAATGTGGCTCATCCGTATGGCTTCGCGTATATGGATATTTGGTGTGGGGCGTCAGGTTGAATTTGACCTGAAGCAAAGAATTTTTGAGCATTTACTGACGTTAGAACCATCATATTTTGCCAAAAACACTGTAGGGGATCTGATTAGTCGAGCCACAAGCGATGTCGATAATATCCGTCGATTACTGGGTTTTGCGGTTCTCAGTTTAGCAAATACCCTGTTTGCTTACACCCTCACTTTACCAGTGATGCTAGGACTTAGTGTCGATCTCACATTAGCGTCATTGGCAATCTATCCTGCAATGTTTTTGTTGGTTTATTTGTTTAGCGATCGCCTGCGTAACGAACAGCTTGCCGTACAGGAGAGATTGTCTAATATTAGCGAACTGATTCAAGAAGATGTCAGTGGCATTGCCCTGATAAAAATTTATGCTCAAGAAGAGCCGGAGCGCCGTGCTTTCGCTGAGAGAAACCAACAGTTATTGCAAGCTAACTTAAACCTAGCAAAAAGTAGAAATACATTGTTTCCACTGATTGGCGGTCTAGCCACCATCAGTTCTTTAATTATTATCTGGCTAGGAGCCAACCGGATAGCAGCCGGAACTCTTGCTGTTGGGGATTTCGTTGCCCTTTTACTCTATGTTGAACGTCTTATTTTTCCCACGGCATTGTTAGGCTTTACCATTACAACATACCAGAGGGGTGAAGTCAGCATCGATCGCATTGAAGCAATTTTCACCGTTCAACCTAAAATTCAAGACGCCTTAGGTGCTATTCATTTACCAAAAGAGCAAGTCAAAGGACAACTAACAGCTAAAAATTTAAGTTTCACCTATCCCGGTTACTCTAAGCCCGCACTAGACGGAGTTAACTTTAACATCTCTTCAGGAGAACTTGTAGCAATTGTCGGTGCCATTGGTTCGGGAAAATCTACCTTAGCAAATGCTTTGCCAAGGTTATTAGATATTGAACAAGGGCAGTTATTTTTAGATGGTGTAGATATTACGAAAATAGCCTTAGAAGATTTAAGAAGTACTATTGCTTTTGTTCCCCAAGATAGTTTTCTATTCAGCACTACTATTAAGAACAATGTTCGCTATGGAGATCCGCTCAGCGAACAAGTAGAGGTAGAATCAGCAGCTAAGTTGGCACAAATTCATCCAGAAATTATGAACTTTCCCCAACAATATGAAACAATAGTGGGCGAACGTGGCATAACTTTATCTGGAGGTCAGCGTCAACGGACTGCATTGTCTAGAGCCATGCTAGTTGATGCTCCTATCTTAGTTTTAGATGACGCCCTTTCTAGTGTTGATAACCAAACTGCTACAAAAATTTTAAATAATCTTGCTAGCGGTACTAGAAAGAAAACAGTTATTTTTATCACTCATCAGTTGTCTGCAGCAGCGACGGCTGACCGAATTCTAGTTATGGATAAAGGTAAGATTGTTCAGACAGGAACGCAACTAGAACTTTTACAGCAACCAGGGCTTTATAGACAATTATGGAGCCAGCATCAGGTTGAGGAATTGTTGCATTAGAGGTAAATGTTTATAAATGATTTATGGATTGCTATAGAAAGTCAATGCTCTTTCTGTAAATCCAGACACAAAAGAAGATCTAATCGGTAAAAAAAGCGTATAATAGGGGACTTGTTTGTCAAACCTCTTGAATAGGAGACACACCCCTGTGAAGGAAAGTATCATCAGAATCTCAAAACCTGCTCCAAAAGTTCCACCCGAATCGAATGATTCTGAACTGCTGTCATTTGTCACTCAGCCTGAAGAATTCAGTGTACCAGAAGAACCGCAAGAACCGGATCTAGAACCAATAGATATGCTTGCAGAACCAACTTATACTAGGTTTGCTAGCACCAATTCTAGCGGTTGGAAGGCATCGGACATTCTGCGCGAAATCAGATTGGATAATTTTGATATGGGCGGTGCTGACTAACTAGCCAGTTGTCTAGAGAGCGCCACTCATCCAGCAAAGGGGTTATCTACTTTTTTATGACCGCATTACGTTCAATACTTAAAAACATAGAGTTCGCACTCTAAACTTTTTTAAGAAGAATCAGACTTTTTCTGACTTTTTCAGCCTGCAAAGCCTCGAAAAATGGCTTACATTGAATTTTGTAAAAAGATTATAAGCCTTCCGATTTCGTGTTGAATGCACTCAAAGTTTTTATGAGTGCATTTTACTTTATTTGTCAAATCCCCTATACGGGCATTGTTTGAAAGCCTCAAATGACTGTTAAATGAACGAAAGCTATCATGTGAATATAAATTCATATGTTTGTTTTGATAATCAATCAAACACTATAAGAAAATGCCCATTTCTCATCAGCATCACGGTCACAGTCACGAACCACCTAGTTATAATCGTGCTTTTGCGATCGCGACTGCATTAAATCTAGGGTTTGTCTGCCTTGAAGCCTTGTTTGGCTTCTTTAATAATTCCCTAGCTTTAATTGCAGATGCAGGTCACAATCTCAGCGATGTTTTGGGGCTACTCTTGGCTTGGGGAGCTGCTTGGCTATCTAGGCGTCGGTTTATACATCGATATACTTATGGTTTGCGCCGTTCTTCCATACTAGCAGCACTAGCAAATGCTTGCTTTTTACTGCTAGCAATGGGTGCGATTGCTCTCGAAGCATTTAAGCGACTTTACAACCCAGTACCCATCGCTGGAAATGTAGTTATCGGCGTAGCTTTAGTGGGAATTGCTATTAACACTGGTACAGCGTTGATGTTCGTGTCTGGTAGAAAAAGAGATTTGAATATCAAAGCAGCATTTCTACATATGGCATCGGATGCTTTAGTCTCTTTTGGTGTGGTACTTGGCGGTCTTGCTATTATGACAACTGGTTGGCTGTGGTTTGACCCAGTTATTACTTTGATTATTGCCATCGTTATCACTGTTGGTACTTGGAACTTGCTACGAGATTCTATCGATTTAGCTCTTGATGCCGTACCCAAAGGAATTGACTTGTTGGCAGTTCGGACTTATCTAAGAGAACTTCCTGGTGTTGTGGAAGTTCACGATCTACATATTTGGGCAATTAGTACTACTGAAGTCGCGTTAACTGCTCATCTCGTCATGCCAACAGGAAGTCTTGGTGATGCTTTTCTAACTCGTATCAGAATGGAACTTCATGAAAACTTTGGGATAGAACACACAACTATTCAAATAGAAAAAGGTGGTTTTCTCCTTTCTTGCAATCAAGAGTCCTGTTGCGGTTGATATCCTCATACTTGATTGATAGCTTTATACCTAATTTGTGAGTTCTGCTTATTAATTACTTTTTGTAAAATTTTTGAAGAAGAAAGATCTATCTTTTGGTCGTTGTCTGAGAATATGTAAAGTTTAATATGAAACGTAAATAATTATAAAGAGTAGCTTGAAAATTTTTCATAAATGGCTCTATGTTGATGTAAGGTTATGTTTCACTTTTATTTAAAACTTTGTTTGCAGAATATTTAAGGTAAAATTCTATATTTTACGTAATATGACTGATATAACATAGAAGTGAATAAAAACTCAGACTATTACAAAGATCGAGAGTAAAAGAGTTGCTGTTTGGCGCTCGCGACCAAAGGCTAGAAATTAGGAAAACCTGGGTGCAACTTCCACACAACTTAAGCAACGAATATCTTAAGGAAATCACATAATGCAACCAGGACTTCCAAGTTTTGCCAATTTTGCTAAAGGATTGGCTGTTCTAAGCCAACAACGAGCGACAGGGGAACTTATTTTCTCTTCGTCTGATGAAAGATGGCATTTATACTTATTTCTAGGGCGTTTGCTATACGCCACCAAGGAAACACATCGCGTTCGTCGTTGGTATAGAGTCGTTACCCAGGAATGTCCTAGTTGGAAATTTGAAGACTACAACATAACTTTACAAAAGGACGAGCTTTGGGAATATTACCTGCTTAGGTTGGGTCTCGAACAAAATTATTTAACCTTAACTCAAGTAAAAAGCATTGTTAGTCAAACAATTGATGAAGTTTTATTCGATCTTGTTGCTCGCTCTAAATTAGAAACTCATTGGTTACCTACAAAATTACGCCCAATTGCTTTAATAGATGTAAAACAATGCTTGTGTATAGCCGTTGAACAAAGGAATAGATGGCGCAATATGGATTTGGGGCAGTTGAACCTCAATGATACACCAATTGTTAAACAGCCAAACTTTGAAAATTTTAGAGTTCCTAAAAATTATTTTGGAGTTACTCAGCTGGTTAATGGAGAAAATACAATTTGGGATCTTGCTACACAACTCCAACAGCCTGTCGTAACAGTAGCTAATGACGTACAGCAATTGGTCAATCAAAGCGTTCTGGAACTTTCACCGATTCGCGATCGCGCCGTTCCAGTAAAATTCGTAAATTCCTTACATCAAAATAAAAAATCCTCTAAATTTTTTAATTCTGTTAAGGATGCCAAGCCAACTGTATCTTCATCATCTCAACCTATTACTCCCACAAATAATATCAGCAGTTTTCCCGAGCGAGACAGACAAATACAAGTAGAAAACTACTATATCTCCAATCATTCTTCAGCGAAAGCATCTGTTTCATTACCAATTGTCTCACTATCTGTGAGTGCTATTCCCCAACAGAATTTACAGGGGAATTTAGCGATCGCAACAGAAACGATCGCACATCGAGCATCTCAACCTACAACTCAATCCCATGAAAGCTCCTACACTTCTCCACTAGAGTTGATAACTAAGAACGCAAGTACGGTTCAACCCCAACAAGAAAGCCCCTTAATCGCTTACATCGATGATAGTCGAAGCGACGGTTTAAAAATGACTTATATCCTGACACAATCTGGTTATAGGTGTATAAATATACAAGAATCAGTGAGTGCATTAACAACCTTACTAGAGAATAAGCCCAGCTTAATTTTTCTAGATTTAGTCATGCCTATTGCAAATGGTTATGAAATTTGCGCTCAAATTCGCCGTGTCTCAGCTTTAAACAATATACCTGTTATTATTGTAACAAGTAACGATGGAATTTTAGACCGCGTTAGAGCGAAAATGGTTGGTTCGTCAGGCTTTTTAGCAAAACCAATCGAGACGGAGAAGGTGCTAAAAATTTTACAAAAGTACCTACCGAAATCAGTGACCAGTAAATAGTGACCAGTGACCAGTTACCAGTAAACAGTTACCAGTGACCAATGACAAATGACAAATGACCATTGACCATTGACCAATGACAAATGACCATTGACCAATGATAAATGACTACGGAAAACTTTTTATGACCACAATCCTTTTAGTTGAAGATAGCTTGACTGAAACACAAGTAATAACCTCTTATCTCAAACAAGCAGGGATATCGGTCATCTGTGCTAGAAGTAGTGAAGAGGCGCAAATTAAACTGCAATTACAAACTCCAGATTTAGTCATTTTAGATGTTATTCTACCAGGTCAAAGTGGGTTTGAACTTTGTCGAGAACTGAAAACTAATTCTATGACTCAGCACATTCCTGTGGTTATGTGTTCAACTAAAGGAACAGAAGCAGATAAACTTTGGGGTTCAATGTTAGGGGCTAATGCTTATATATCTAAACCAGTAGACCAACAGCAACTTATTCAAATAATTAAAAACTTGACTAATAAATTTATGACTCGTTATTAATTATTTGTAAGTAATTGGACATAATTAATTTAAATAATGTTTTTGCTTTGCCCTATGCCCAATACCCCATGCCCAACTTTTGTGAGTGTATTTATTTTAGTCCAGTTACTTATTAATAACAAGTTATTCTAGTATGAGATATGCAGACTAATTCATCATTAACAGCAATCAACTTAGATCCTTTAGGATTAAACCCATTACCTCCTGAAAAAAATCTTTCTAAATTCCTACGTTTTCCTCTTGACTCGCAAAATAGTGCCTTAATATCTCTAGAAGAAGTTGCAGAAGTTATAAAAGTTAACATAGTCGATATTTTACCAATTCCTGAAATGCCAAACTGTATTTTAGGCATTTGTAATTGGCGAGGAGAAATGCTTTGGCTTATCGATATCAGTCATATTATTAACTATGCTGCACCAGTTATAGCGACTCCTATCGCAATTGTGGTTCAAGTGAATCAACAGGCTGTAGGTCTAGTAGTAGAGCGAGTTAATGATGTTGAGGTACACGATCTAGAACAACTGCAAAAGGTGGTAACTGGTTTATTTCCTCGTTCGCTTTTACCTTTTGTATTGGGTGTTTTACCTGGTGACAATCTTGTTTTAGATGTCACAGCTATTATTCAGAGCCACCTCTGGCAAGTACATCATTAGAGACGGTAAACTTTACAAACTTTCTCTTAAGTGTTAAACAGGCAAGGCCCAACCTACTTGAAATTAGGAAAAGGATTTAGGTATTTTCATGCAGCGTTTTCAACAAATCGAACAAAGTTTGAGTTTGCAATCTTCTTTTGAAGAAGCTTCAATTTATAGTAATGGTGATGGAGAAAAAAAACAGATAAAAGAAAATTTAGATTTACACAAAGCTTTGGATTTGGTAACTGCTATAAAGATAGATTTACAGCAAGAACATTCTATTAAACCAGAAGCGCGTGACAAAATTCTGCAATTGGAAAAATGGGTTCAGGAATTACAAACCCATTTTGATATCGATCTAGCGATCGCAACAGAGCAACACTCCAAGCACGAACGACAAAGGTTGTCGGAACTTCTGAATCAGATGCACCAAGCAACAAGCGTCGATACGTTATTAAGAACTACAGCGATTGAGATTCGCAAACTCTTACAAGTCGATCGTGCATTAATTTATCGTTTTCAGTCTAACAACTACGGTATGGTATTAGCTGAATCAATGACATCCGGTTATACACCAACTTTAGGGGAATCTTTACCAGCGATCGCTTTTGGAGTAGAAGATCGAGCAAGTTGCCAACAACAGCCAGATATCGTTGTTAGAAATATTTATGAAAACGCCTTGAGTGCTTACCAACTCCAACTTCTCAAACAATTCCAAATTCAGACTAGTTTGATTCTACCGATTGTAATAGAAGGGCTAGTTTGGGGATTGCTTGTGGTTCAGCAATGTTCTCATGCTCGAATGTGGAAAGAAGCAGAGTTAAACTTGTTGCATCATATAGTTGCTGAACTGAAGCTGAAGTTACAAACAGTAGAGCTACAAACCCAGAGAAATGAAGACGCCAAGCAGGAAAAAGTTTTGGCTCAAATTCTGCAAAAAATCCCTCCGTCTTCTGATGCCAGCACAACTCTTGGTAATATAACTCAACTACTACGGCAGTTTTTCAAAGCCGATAGAGTGACTGTTTATCGGTTTGCTTCCGATTGGAGTGGTGAATTTATTGCTGAATCGGTTGGTGCAGGCTGGGTATCCTTGATGCAGGAACAAGAAAATGATAGCACTCTTCACTCAGAGAATATAGTAGATTCCGATCTCTGTACTGTAAAGTTATTAGGCAATCCAGCAAACCGTTCCACCGATACTTATCTCAAAGATACACAAGGTGGAAGTTTTGTCAGAGGAAAAGGCGTCAAGCGGGTTGATGACATCTCTACATCAGGTTTCTCTAATTGCTATCTAGAAACTTTAGCAAAATTTCAGGCTAAAGCTTATATCATTGCTCCCATTTTTGAAGGCGAACAACTTTGGGGTTTACTGGCTGTTTTTCAAAACTCCAGTCCCCGACACTGGCAAGATTCTGAAATCACGCTCCTGTCGCTCGCGAGTAGTCGTCTTGGTACTATCCTCAAGCAAGCTGAATCAGCCGCTCAACTCCAGCAAAAATCAGAGCAGATTGTAGCAGAAAGAGAGCGATCGCTAACGCGAGTTATTGAGAGAATACGCCAACCCCTAGACATCAATGTCATTTTTAAAATGGCAACTCAAGAAGTCCGAACTCTATTAAAAGCAGAACGAGTAGTGATTTACCGCTTTGAAGAAGATTGGAGTGGAGAGTTCGTTGCTGAGTCAGTCACAAGTGGCTGGGTTTCTATGTTGCAAGAACAGTTAGAAAATCCACTCCTGCGAGAAAACGTCAGTGAGTGCAGTGCGAAAATCCTTGGAGGCGGTAATCCTAAAGTTACAGACACCCATTTACAACAAACCCAAGCAGGACAATTTACAACAGCCGCAAACTTTAGAGTTGTTAACGATATTCACCAGCAAGGATTTTCACCTTGTTACCTTGAGGTTTTAGAACAACAGTATCAAGCTAGAGCTTATATTATTACTCCAATCATCAAAGGTAATAAACTCTGGGGTTTGTTAGCAGCCTACCAAAACTCCAATCCCCGCCAATGGGAAGAATCAGAAGTTAAAGTGCTTACCCAAATTAGCAATCAACTAGGAATAGCCATACAGCAAGCAGAATACCTGAAACAAATCAAAGAACAGTCTGCTCAGATAACCAAAACAGCAGAGATAGAACGGTCTGCTGCCAAAGTCATTGATAAAATTCGTCAGTCATCAGATATAGACACGATTTTCAAGACAACAGCTCAAGAAGTTCGCAAACTTCTCAATCTAGAACGGGTTACCATTTATAAATTTCGTCCAGATTATTTTGGTGACTTCGTTATTGAGTCTGAATCTGGAGGATGGCCCAAATTAGTAGGCAGTGGTTGGGAAGACAAGTTTTTAAACGAACATCAAGGCGGAAGGTTCCGCAACAATGAACCCTTTATTGTAGATAATGTTTACGATGGTGGGCTAACCGATTGCCATATTGAAGCCTTAGAGCACTTCGGAATTAAATCTTGCTTAGTTGTTGCCATATTTCAAGGGCAAAAGCTTTGGGGATTACTTTCAGCTTTCCAACACAGCGGTCCTAGGCACTGGGAAGACATAGAAGTCAAAATATTGACGCAAATTGGTTTACAACTAGGAATTGTATTGCAACAGGCGGAGTATATTGAGGAACTGCGAGTACAATCACAAAGATTAGCCAAATCTGTAGAACAAGGAAGTGCTTATAGCAAACTCGTTTATAGACTTGGATTAGCTCTGATTCAAGAGAATTTCTCACTAGACAACCTTTTGCAAATGGCTGTTCAGGAATTGCGGAGACAATTAAAGACGAGTAGAGTCGCTATCTACCGCTTTAATCCGGGCTGGGGTGGTGAATTTGTCGTTGAGGACGTGCATAGCGATTGGACAAAAGTTGTTGGAACTGAGCTAGCCCGGACAGAAGATACATATCTTCAAGAAACCAAAGGTGGTCGTTATCGCCGTAAGGAAACTTTCAGTGTCAACGACATTTATACTGTAGGGCATCAAGAATGCCACGTTCAACTCCTGGAACAATGGGGAACAAAGGCTTACATGATTGCTCCTATTTTTAAAGGCGATCGACTTTGGGGACTATTAGGAGCTTATCAGAATGACGAACCGCGCCAATGGGAACAAATAGACGTTAACTTGTTAGCTCAAGTAGGAGTACAAATCGGACTTGCTTTACAACAAGCAGATTACTTAGAAAAACTACGTTCTTCAGCACAGCAACTTTCAGAAGCAGGCGCAAGAGAAAAAGCAGCAAAAGAACAATTGCAGAAGGAAGTGATTCAGTTGTTATCTGCAGTCCAACCAGCACTAAGCGGAGATTTAACCGTTCGAGCAACAGTCACAGAAGGTGAAGTCGGTACAATTGCTGATGTTTACAACAACACCTTACAGAGTCTACGAAAGATTATCATGCAGGTGCAGACATCTTCGAGAAAAGTTGCTCAAACCTCTCAAGCAAGCGTTGCTTCTATCGTTGGTTTAGCCAACCAAGCACAGCAACAATTTCAGTCTCTGGACAATGCTTTAGAGCAAATGCAGACAATGGCAAACTCCACTAAAGCCGTAGCCACAAACGCGCAACAGGTAGAAGTAGCTGCTCAACAAACCAATCAAATTGTGCAGCAAGGGGATGCAGCTATGAACCGCACTGTAGACGGAATTTTGGACATTCGGGAAACAGTTGCAGAAACTAGCAAACGCCTCAAGCGCTTCTCAGAAGCTTCCCAAAAAGTTTCTAAAGTTGTCAATTTGATCGGTCACTTTACCACTCAAACCCAATTGCTGGCTTTAAATGCAGCCATTGAAGCCACCAAAGCAGGGCAATACGGACGCGGTTTTGCTGTTGTCGCCGATGAAGTCCGAACTTTAGCACGTCAATCTGCTGACGCAGCAACTGAGATTGAGCAACTCGTTGAAGACATCCAAAAAGGTACGGCAGAAGTTTCTATGGCAATGGAACGCGCCATTCAGCAAGTTGCTACAGGAACCATGCAAGTTCACGAAGCCCGCCAAAATCTCAATGCAATTGTGACAGCAACAAACCAAATTAGCCAACTTGTGGAAGGTATTACTCAAGCAACACAAATTCAAACACAACAGTTTGAATCAGTCACCCAAACCATGACACAAGTTGCTGCTATTGCTAATACAACCAAAGAGAATTCTATAGAGATTTCTACCTCTTTTAAAGAACTTCTCACCATGGCACAAAATCTTCAGACAAGTGCCGACCAATTTAAAGTTGATTAACTTTTTTCTATCACTCTCAGGAAAGAAAAATAATGGTAGGTTGGGTTGAACGAAGTGAAACCCAACAAAAACAAGATATTTGAATGCAATCCAACAAAGACAAGATATTTGAATGCAATCCAACAAAGACAAGATATTTGAGTGTTGGGTTTCGTTCCTCAACCCAACCTACACCGCCAATGCCCAATGCCCAATGCCCAATTCCCAATTCCCAATCGCCAATCGCCAATGACATTTCACCAGCAAAGTTATCAATATTTTCTCCAAGAAGCTCAAGAACTACTGCAAGAAATAGAGCAAGAGTTACTTAGTCTTCGAGAAAGCTACAATATTAACAAAGTTTATAATTTGATGCGAGCGACTCATACCTTAAAAGGTGCAGCAGCTAGTATTAGTTTAGAAGCGATCGCCAGTATAGCTCACTCGTTAGAAGATATTTTTAGAGCCATCTGTAAACCTAATTTAGTCATTAGTCCAGAAGTTGAAGCTTTACTTTTTGAGAGTTATGAATGTCTTGATCTCTCCTTAAATGCTGAATTTACGGGAAGTTTGTTTAATGAGGCTGAAATTCTCGATCGCATTGCTGAGATTTTTGCACAATTGCAAGAACAGATGGGAGACTCTTTTAATCCAGATTCCGATCTTCCTAACTCAGAAGAATTAGGTTTTGATTTAACAAAATCGATATTTGAAATAGGTGTTACTCAACGTTTAGATGAACTGGCTACAGCTATAGCAAGCGCTAACTCCGAACAAATTTCTTCTCTGTTAAAAACTCAAGCTGAAGTTTTCTTTGGTTTGGGTGAATCATTGAATTTACCGGGATTTCAAGCGATTGCCAAGGCAGTGCTGACTGCTTTAAATAACTATCCAAGTCAAGCAGTGACCATTGCTCGTATTGCTCTAGCTAATTTTCAAGAATCTAGAACGTCAGTACTCAATGGCGATCGCACCCAAGGTGGCGAACCAACGCTTGCTCTACAACAGCTTACTACGCCACGGACTCGTGTAACAAAAACAATCCTCAATTCATACAATATCCCAGATCCAACATTCTTAACATCAGAACAAGGGACTCCAGTTTCTCATTCAACACCTCCGTTTTCTAGCACTGTCAGAGTCAATGTTGAGCATTTAGAACAACTTAATTATTTCATTGGAGAAATGCTCACCAATCAAAATCGTCAGTTTTTACAAAATGAACAATTATGGAGTGCGATTCGAGTTCTTTTTTCTCGGTTAGAAAAACATCAACAGCAACTTAATGAGTTAACTGGGGAACTCGGGGCCCCCTCTGGGGATAAGGGGCAATGGGGACTAGGGACTAGGAACTGGGGATTGGAAACTGGGGAACTCGGGGCCCCCTCTGGGGATAAGGGGCAATGGGGACTAGGAACTGGGGACAAGAGAGACAAGGTAGAAGAACAAATAATCAATCCCCAATCGCCAATCCCCAATCGCCAATCCCCAATCGCCAATCCCCAATCGCTTCTAGAAGACACAGTACAATTGATAGAAGCTTCCGAAGCAGTAGAAATGTTTGCCCGTCAGTCTCAAGAGTCCCTTGAGAAACAGCGTCGATTGCTGACAGGTACTCGCGATTCTCTTATGGAAGCCCGAATGCTACCTCTAGGAAATCTTTTTGAGCGATTTCCTCGAATTTTGCAAAAATTAGAAATAGTACATAAAAAACAGATTGAATTAGAGTTTCAAGGAAGTGAGACTCTAGTTGATAAAGCGGTTGTTGAGCGGCTATACGATCCTCTATTACACTTAGTTCGCAACGCTTTTGACCATGGAATAGAAAGTCCTTCTATCCGTCAAAAATGGGGTAAACCTGAAAAAGGTGCCATTGAAATTCGCGCTTACCATCAAGGTAGATATTTGATAGTTGAAGTTCAGGATGATGGACAAGGTTTGGATTTTGAAAAGATTCGTATTAAAGCAATAGAAGAACGATTAATTTCATCTCAATATGCTATTCAATTGAGTCACGAACAACTTATTGATTTGTTATTTGAGCCTGGGTTTTCTACAGCTTCTAATGTGAACGATCTTTCTGGAAGGGGTATGGGTCTAGATGTGGTTCGCACCCATTTACGAGCAATTCAAGGTACAGTTTCTGTCTATTCAGAACCGCATCGAGGTACAATGTTTAGACTTCAAATTCCTTTAAGTTTGACTATTGATAAATTATTAGTGTGTCAAGCAGGTGAAAAAATTTATGCTTTATTTGCTAATGCAATAGAGGAAATTATTATTCCTAAACGCGAGCAAGTTAGATGCTGGGATGGTGGTAAAGTTCTTCGGTGGCATAAAGGGGATAAGGAAACTCTCATTCCTATTTATCAACTCGCTACAGCTTTGAATTATTCCTCATTAGTAACTCAATTTGCTATCTCTGGCTCAAAACATTCTTTGGTTGAAAAGTCAGAGACAATGCTGCCCATTATTCTTATTCGCTGTCAAGAGCGACTTTTAGGTTTGGAAGTCGAGCGACTTTTTGGAGATTTTGAATTGGCAATTCGTCCTTTAGGAAGTGCGATCGCACCACCTTCTTATGTTTATGGAGGTAGTATTCTAGCCGATGGTCGCCTAACGCTTGTACTAGATGGAACTGCATTAATCAATCATTTATCCGAACAACAAAATCGCGATCGGGCTACAAACTTTGTAAGTTCAGTACCTCTCATTCCAAATTTGAAGCATCAACAATTACCGTTCCAAGCTCGTGCTGCTTTGGCAGAAGCAACAAACTTTGAGGAAAAACCCTGTAAAACAATTTTGCTTGTGGATGATTCTATCACTGTACGCCAAACTCTGGCATTAACTTTACAAAAAGCTGGTTATCATGTTGTTCAAGCAAAAGATGGTTATGAAGCCATTGAACAAATTCGTTACCATTCAGATATCCAGTTAGTCTTTTGCGATATTGAAATGCCACGAATGAATGGGTTTGAGTTTCTAAAAAATCGCCAAAAAGACCCTACTGTATCTGAAATTCCAGTTGTTATGCTCACTTCTCGAAGTAGCGATAAACATAGAATGCTTGCTTTTAAATTAGGAGCCAATGCTTATATTACTAAACCTTATCTAGAACATATGTTGTTAACAACAGTTAATGATGTATTAGAAAAGAAAAATTAATGTTACGGAAGAATGATGAATAACGAAATTAATATAGAAAAATTTATTGTTTTAAAAGTGGCAGATTATCTTTTAGCACTATCTATTAACGATGTGCTAAAAGTTATCAATTGTTCGTCTTTCAATAGTAAAAGACTGACCAAAATGGGATTAGTGCAAGTGGGCGAGCGCACGATTAGAATTTTGGATTTACACCAACAGTTAAATTTGGATGGCTTACCTCAGTTATCGGGTGACGAATCCTTTTTAGTAATTACACGCGATTCAGAAGATGAATTATGTGGGATATTGGTTCATGAACCACCCGATCTAGTCGAGTTACCACCTGAAACAATACGTCCGCTTCCAAAATCAGACATCTACAGCAAAACAACTCCTGACATAGTTAGTCATGTATCTGTTTTATCTTACCAAGAAACGATAAAAACTATTTTTCTACTAAATTTGAAGGCTACCATAACAATTTCCAATACTGATTTTTAACTGTTTCTCAGTAAACTGTGTTACGCTCAATTGGTTGAGAAATATTTTCGGTCATGTGACTGACACCGGATAGACGCCTCTCCGAATCTAAATCTCTACAGCCCTGATTTTGGAGGTCTTCTGTGTCAGTTTATATAAGTATTTTATTAAACGAGGTTGAAGACGAGCAACTCAAGCAAATAAATACCCTAGCTTTTGTTGCCTTTTAGTTTTTCCCAATTCAAAGAGAGTTTTTTATGCTTAACAGCCCTTTACGTGAAGAACCTCGTAATAAGCGAGCTCCTGTCATTCGTAAAACTAATGAGTTTGTGATTCTCGAATGGCTAAAGTCGAGTGGTCGCCTTATAGAGCGCACTCCTCAAGAATCTGAATATTTGAATGAAGTAGAAGAAATTTCAGAGATAATAGACCTTGATGATATTCCCTACGATCCTGAAGATGACGAAGTTGCGATCGATTTAGAAGATTAGTACTGTAAGACTTCCAAATCAACAAATATCCCAAAATTTCTTGTAGTGGGGGTTGAAAAGCCCGCTATTAATATAAGATACCGCGATTACAGCAGTTTTCAAGGTCTAGAGCCACTCTATGCTCTTGTGGTATCTATGCTCTTGTGGTACGGGCGTCCCCGCCCGTACACTCCGGAGATGTCAGGCGAGGATGCCCACCCTACAATCGGGGATAATTTATTTTATGGAAAGTTTACAATCAACTTATGCGTACTATACAACGAAATCCAATATGACAAGTTGAGGTATCTACTGTTTCTGGATGCCGTGCTGCTGGTCGATAACGCTGGCAGTAGTTGGGCGCACAAAGAAAGGAACCTCCTTTAAGGACTTTTCTGGGTATTTGAGCTTGCGATACAGTAGGCTCGTAACTCTCTTCTTTAGCTGCACCTCTAGGGTTTGTGGGAATACAGCAGGGTTTTGTTTTGTTTTCTGGATGGTGGTCTTGATACCAATCAGTTGTCCATTCCCAAACGTTGCCTACCATATCATATAAACCATAGCCATTGGGAGAGTAACAACCAACTGGTTCTGCTCCAGGAGGATTTGGTTTTAGGTTTTGCCAAGGGAACTCTCCTTCCCAAGTATTTGCCATCCTCTTGCCTTTGGGAGAAAATTCATTGCCCCACGCATAAACAGTGTTATCTAATCCACTACGAGCCGCAAATTCCCACTCTGCCTCAGTTGGAAGTGATTTACCAGCCCAAGTTGCATAAGCCTCAGCATCTTCATAGGCAATATGCACTACGGGATAGTTGTCTTTACCTTTAATAGAACTACCCGACCCTGTTGGATGTCTCCAGTTAGCACCAGGTACATAAACCCACCAGTTACAATTTTGTAAATTGACTGGTTGTTTTAGCTGCTGAAATACAGCTGAGCCTGCTACAAGTAGTTCTGGTATAGCGCCTGGGTAATCTTGTGGCTTTGGTTGACGTTCGGCAACAGTCACATAACCAGTTGCTTTAACAAAACGTTGGAACTGTTTATTGGTGAGTGCATAGCGATCCATCCAGAAACCACTCACACGAACAAGATGGGCTGGGCTTTCTTCTGGATAGTGGTTATCTGACCCCATCATAAAAGTCCCGCCCGGTATCCAAACCATATCGCGATCGCGTGGTTTATGAAGAGGTTTGGGAGTTATTTGTTTGCCAGATTTACGACTTGAATTCTCTTGGCATAATCTTTCTTGCATGACTCTTTAAGCCGGATAAGGCAATACTTGTGCATTCCACGCTTGGAATTTATTACGAAGTTGTTCTAAGACTTGAGGGTAATCATTTTTGAGGTCTGTTTGTTCGCCTTCATCAGTGGCAAGGTTAAAAAGATATTCCTGTTCTCCTTGTTTCAAGTACTTCCAATCTCCACTGCGGACTGCTGCTTGAAGTGGTTCCGAAGAACCAGGGCGATTAGCTTTGTAGCGCCAGTATAGCGATCGCGGATCGACAGCTTTTTTACCTAAAATAACAGGTAGCAAATTGCGCCCATCAAGAGGATAGTTTGGATCGGGTTCGGTGTCGGTTGCTGCCAAAATCGTTGCAGTCAAATCCATGGTGATAGTCACTTGAGTACTTACTCGATTAGATGGGATAACTCCAGGCCAGCGAATGATGGCAGGAACTCGCAAACCACCTTCATACAAGCTACCTTTCTTGCCTTGAAAGCGACCAAAATTAGAGTACTGTTCTCCTCCATTATCACTAACGAAAATAACTATTGTATTGTCAGCTTGTCCAGACTCTTCTAAAGCTGTTAAGACTTTGCCAATTCCATTATCAAGGCTTTTCATCATTGCCGCGTAAATTTCCGGCGCTCCTCCTACACTGAAGTTATTAGAATTGTAAAAATTTCTACTTAATTCTTCATCTTCCGGTCCTTCCCAAGGCCAGTGTGGTGCTGTGTAATGAAGGCTGAGATAAAACGGACGAGTACGAGATCTTTTAATAAAGTTAACAGCACGCTCTGTATATAAATCTGTCGTATAGCCCGATCGATCTACAAGTTCTTCACCTTCATAAAAATCAAGATCTCCACTGCCAGTTTTATGAGTGAAGTAGTCGATGGCTCCACTATAGTTGCCAAAGAACTCATCGAAGCCACTTTTTAAAGGACCATAATTGGGTAGAAAACCAGTATGCCACTTACCTACTAATGCTGTCTCATAACCATTCGCCCTTAAGAGGGAAGCGATTGTTGGATCTTCTGGAGGTAGTCCAACCGTTTCTCCCCCAGCCAAAGGTTCTTGAAGACCAACTGGCAATCGGGCTGGATATCGACCTGTGAAGAATCCTACCCGTGTTGGCGTACAAACGGTTTGTGCTGCATAAGCATTAGTAAACCTTGTACCTTCCCTCGCTAATTGGTCTAAATTTGGTGTTTGATAATTGGTCTGTCCGTAAATGCTAAGATCGCCCCAGCCTAAATCATCCGTTAAAATAAACACTATATTTGGACGCCTTTGTTTGGTAGAAACAGCAGAAACAGAAGAAAGAAGGCTCGAAGCTCCTATCGTTAGGGCTGTACTGGCAATTGTAGTGCCTAAAAATTTGCGTCTGCTAATTGCTTGTGGTTGATCTTTGTGCATATTCATTGGGAACGAGGAGTACTGAATGAGAGGTATTGCTCCCTCATTGACCAACTGCATCCTTTGGAGGATACACCTAGTCAATAATAAGTGCCACACGTTTTTAATGTACGGCAACTGGATAAATTAACAGTATTTAACTTTTAAATGAGGATATCATTGCATACAGTGTGCATCTGAGGCAAGTATTTCTCAACCAAAAGTGCAGAGCGAGGGTATACTGCTCTGGTTAATGTATAATCCTATCTCCAATTTATTCAAAAAATAAGTAATTTCGGGGATTTATATTTTCAGTTAAATAGTACAATTGTTCTATTAGAAAGACTTTTTGTTCGGCTATCACCCTTAACTGGGGTAGGAGTTTCTTGTATGTTCAGCCGTATAACACATATTAGCATATTAGACAAGAATTGAAGAAAGCAGGAGGCAGAGGGCGGGAGTCAGATTGCCTTCTGCTTGGTGTCTCCTTTCCTCTGCCTTCTTGATAAGCATTGATTTTTCCCTTCCAGAGTATTCCATAATATGATGACTCCAGTAAAAAGTGCGATCGCAACCCGCGTTGACAAACCATCTAGAACAACATCTGAGTTTGAGCAACAGTATTTTGAAGAAAACGTTATTAATGGCATTGGTCATGAAAATTACTCTTTCCCAACCCTGACGGAAGTGACCAAGGCAATTTTACATCATGCCTTTTGGTTAGCCGACCAAAAACGGAAGCTTCCTGTAAAAGAGTATAAAAAATTACTTCTCGATAAAGACTGGAAAGGCGAGGAAAAAAGATATCTTAAGATAGCTGCTGCATTTGGGAAATTTTTGCCTCGTGAGTTAGCACATATAGAGCCAAGAACTGTTTATCAGCTAGCGGAAAACAGCAAGAAGTACCAGCCTGTTATAGACAAGCTTCTGGACTTAACAGCAATCACACAAGAGGCTGTTCGTTCTCTAATTAAAGAACAACGCACTCCTAGAAGACCGAAACCTGAAAAACCGAGTATTTGGCGGCGAACAACTGATGGGAGGAGGTATTGCCAAATTCCACCAATTCACGAACCAGACGAACGGACGGGAACTACTTTACAAAAAATGATGGATGAAGAAGGATTAAGCGCCCAGCATATTGTAGCTGAAGCTATAGCCATGCGATCGGCATACAAAGAAGGACGGTTAGCCCTTGTAGATAATCGAGAAATTAAAATGAGTGAAACCTAGAGAAAGGTGCGGAGAGTTTACCCGCACCCCTATCTGTAAATACAATCCTTGTTAAGAAGAACTCTATACTTGGTGATAGACACGGAATAATGAAGAAGTTGTGGAGAAAATTTTTAATTATTTGAAAAATTTATGATTTTCGGATTGCATTGGTTCAAACAACAAATAAAGCTGAGCCTCTCGGTTAGATATTTTTGAAATTTCTAAATCTCCACAACTTCTTCATTTTTTTAAATTACAGTTAATAGTAGCGTTACTCAGAACGCCACTCTATAACTAACTTTCTATTTCTAAACACTTATGTTAACCTCCCCTTAGATAATATCTAAGGGGTATTTTAATTTGAAAATCTACAAAATAACAAAGATGCGGAGGGTCATCCGCACTAGTAGGTAAAGATATTACTTGTTATTATTTTGACAAGACTACCAAAATCCTGTAGAGTGTCAGTTGCAAGAGCGTGTAAATAGCATATAACGAGCACCTTAAGGATATTTTAGTGAAACGTGATTCCATTTACTACCAAATTTTTAAGCGCTTTCCTTGGCTACTCTTTGAACTTGTTGATTACCATCCAGAGCAGGCGCAAAATTCTCGATTTGAGTCGGTTGAAGTAAAAGAAACTACTTTTCGCATTGATGGAGTCTTTTTACCTCCAGAAGGTGCAACATCCAGAATTATCTTTTTTGCGGAAGTTCAATTTCAAAAAGACGAAGCTCTTTACCATCGCTTCTTCACCGAATCAATGATGTATTTGAACCGGAATCAGTCCCAGTATGATGACTGGTACTGTGTAGTCATTTTTCCATCACGCTCTTTGGAACCAAGTGATAAAAAAACTCATAGAATGTTTCTCAACAGCGACCAAGTGCAGAGAATTTATCGTTCTGGAGTTGGGCGCTCCTAATCAGCAGCCACTAGGTATCAACTTAATGCAGCTACTGTACCTCTATTACTAAACATGGGGATGAGCGTAGAACAGATTGCTCAACAACTTAATGTTAATATAGAAGCTGTGCGGCGAGCCTCACAACAGAGTTGAGAAATGAATGCTTTGGAAAACTAGCGCTCCACACCGATTTTAATAGACTGCTAGATCCCCGACTTTTCGGAAAGTCGGGGATCTAACTAGAGATCTATACCACTAATGCTTGCAAGAACCGTGTTCGTGTTTGTGCTCGCCATGTCCATGTCCGTGACCATGAGCACAATTTTGCAAGTCTTGTTGCATCAGAGTTTCACTCACTTCTTTAAGAGACTCATCTACAGGTTTTAAGCCAATCCATGCATCAAGCAGTTCCACATCAAAACCGACCTCACGACGATCGCCGACTTCAATCAAAGGACGACGAATGAGTATGGGGTCTTTCAGCATCAATAGCAAAGCGCTGTCAGCATCTAGCTTATCAGGAACGACTTCACCAGATTGTACCCGTGGAGCAGTACGATTAAACCATTCAGATACGGGGCGATCGCCAAAAAATGAGCGCAAACGTTCAGACGTCCAAGGTTCACTTAAGAGATTGTAAGCTACAACTTGATGACCTGCAGCAGTGAGTAGAGTTTTTTGCTTAACACTACCTCTACAGCCCGGTTTTTCATAAAAAATGATTCTTGCCATAAAGTTATCTCCGTTAGTGGTTAGTGGTTAGTAGTTAGTGGTTAGTAGATAGTAGTTAGTGGTCATAAATAACAACTAACAACTAACGATTAACAACTAACAAATAACCAATTGAGTTAAAAATTTTTAGCAGTGAAGTTGGCTGGATCGTACTCAAATCTTTCTTGCATACGAGTTTCCCCGTAAATATTAAAAGTTACAGTTGGTTTATCACCAACTGCTTCTACACTGTGAATAGCATCAGGAGTAAAGCTAATAATATCTCCTGGAAAGAGAGTCAGTTCTCCAGTTCTGTCAATTTTGTCTTTGTGTTCTGGGTGGGAGATGCGTTGCCAAAAAGTATTTCTCTCTTCTCCTTTTAATACCGCAACTACGCCCCAAGTTCCATGATTATGAATGGTTGACACAGTTCCCGGTGCGAATGTCACAGTTTGCACGGTAAAGGGAAAACCTAATTCATCATACAGTAGTAAAACAGAGGTTCCTGTTTTGGTACAAGGTTCTAAATATCGACTTTGTACCCAGTAAGAGTTCACTATTAAGCGCCTAACCAACATACGAATTTCTGGAATTTGGCTAGTTTCATCTTCAACACTATTAAGAACATCTTCTACTTCAGTTAGAAACCGATGTAGACGATAATTCTCTCTTAATAAATCCCACGATCTAACAGATTGACAGGCTTGATACTGTCCATCATCAGTGACAAACCAATCCCTACCTTTCATAATTTTTAAGAATAAATTGAGTTACTTTTGATTTTGAATTTTAGATTAATAATATAAAATCTAAAATTCAAAATTTAAAATTAATTAGTCTTCTTCAGGACGTGTCAAAATATCATACAAAATACTAGCTCCAAACTCATTCTTACCATCTATTTCTTTTACTCTAGCACTAATTTCTTTAGCTTTCTCTATTTCTCCTATCTTGGCTAAAACTAAACCAGAAGCAGTATATGCATTGAGGTATAATCTGATTCTAAAATCATCTTTCCGACTAGCTAATATTGGTTTAAGTTGTTCCCATTCAAGAGGAAAACATTCTACTTCTCTAATTCTATCTATAACTTTGGTTGCTGTTTGCAGTGCCATTGTGTAATTATTTTTGTAAAAAAAATATCTATAAGCGGCTACTAAAACATCTGTATTTTCTCCAGTTTTGGCTAAGGCTTGATTCATATATTTCTCAGATTCCAAAGTATTTTCCCAGTTTTCTGCTGCAAGTATCAATAACTTTTTGATGTCTTCTGGAATTTGAAACCAAGAAAATTTGTCTGCTTCAGTTGGCATAAAATTTATGGGAATAGGAAATCGGGAATAGGGCATAGCGCATAGGGAAGAGGAAATAAATTATTTACAATTCACAATGCCCCCTTCGGGTTCGCCCTAACTCCTTACGGAGACGCTTCGCGAACGGGTTCGCCAGTCGCCTGGGCGTGGGTTTCCCACGCCCAGGCAACTGGCGAACCAATGCCCAATGCCCTATTTAAAACTGTGTCAGAATGTACAGTAGGGTGAAAAGAATAATCCAAATAATGTCCACAAAGTGCCAGTAAATTTCTGCCATTTCAATACCAATGTGTTTGGTGGCAGAATAGTGACCGGGACGCCGGGAGCGCCATAACACGCCTAAAATGAGTAACAGTCCTACAAAAACGTGTAACCCGTGGAATCCAGTCATTAAGTAAAAACAGTTAGAAAAGATATTGGTTGTTAGACCATATCCCAGAGTTAAATACTCAACGATTTGACCGAGTAAGAAAATTGCGCCCATGAGTGCAGTGATTTTGTACCACTTTTGCATTCCTTGGACATCGTTTTTCTTGATGGCAACATCACCTAAGTGAATGACAAAGCTACTTGATACCAGAATAATGGTATTAATTGCAGGTAACAATAGCTCTACTTCTGTTCCCTGTGGAGGCCAAACATCAGCACTACCTCGAAAGAAGAGATAAGTGGCGAAAAAACCACCAAACATCAAAGATTCGGAAACTAGGAATGCTGATAGCCCTAATACACGTAAATCTGGGTGTTCTTCGTGATGATGTACGTTTGTTGTTTCTAGAGCAATAGGGTTATTGATATGTTTTGCTGCTTCCATAATAAATCTCTAGTTCAATATTGGAGGCGGAGCCTCAAGGTAGGCGTTCCCAGGCTGAGCCTGGGAACGAGATAACAAGAAACTACTGTGCTGGAACAACCTTTTCATTAGTGGATGGAGCAGCATTGTGGCTATCCAAGCCGTAATCGTAGGGACCGTGTGTGAGAACGGGCAGAACTTCCCAATTTTCAACTAGGGGTGGCGAACTGGTTGTCCATTCTAAGGTCAATGCATTCCAAGGATTATCATTAGCCTTTCTTCCAGCAATCCAACTCCAAATGATATTGAGGGTGAATGGAATTACCGATAGCGCTAGGATGTATGAACCGTAAGTACAAATCTGGTTAAGCGAGATAAATTGCGGGTCGTACATCGCAACTCTTCGAGGCATTCCTTGCAAACCCAATTCATGCATGGGTAGGAAGGTCAAGTTAGTGCCAATAAAGGTGAGGATAAAGTGAATGCGACCTAAAGGTTCGTTTAGCATCCGTCCCGTCATTTTGGGGAACCAATGATAGATGCCAGCATAAATACCAAATACAGAACCACCAAATAAGACGTAGTGGAAGTGCGCTACGACGTAGTACGTATCGTGAACGTGAGTGTCAAAGGGAGCAGTTCCCATGGTCACACCACTCAATCCACCCATAACAAACATGGATAGCAAGCCAAGGGCGAAAAGCATGGCTGATGTGAAGCGAATTTTGCCTCCCCAAAGGGTAGCAACCCAGCCAAAAATCTTGACGCCAGTAGGAACGGCAACGATTAGGGTGGAGATTGTGAAGAACATCCGCATCCAACCGGGTGTACCACTGGTGAACATATGGTGTACCCAGACGACCAAACCGACAACGCAAATTGCCAAACTTGAATAAGCGATCGCTTTATATCCAAAAATGTGCTTGCGAGCATGAACCGGGATGACTTCGGACATAATGCCGAAGATAGGCAGAATCATCAAATAAACTGCCGGGTGGGAGTAGAACCAAAACAAGTGCTGGTAAATAACGACGTTACCACCTGCATCTGGTTTAAAGAAGGATGTGCCAAAGTTAAGATCGAACAACAGCAGTATTAAACCTGCGGCTAAGACTGGAGTAGAAACAAGCGCCAAGACTGAGGTTGCCATAATCGCCCAGCAGAATAGAGGGAGTTGATCCCATTTCATGCTAGGAATTTTCATCTTCCAAATGGTGATGACAAAGTTTAGCGATCCCAAAATTGAGGAAGTTCCAACCAAAACGATGGCAAGTATCCACAGGGTTTGAGCGGCGTTGGCAGTAACCAAGCTTAAAGGAGGGTAAGCTGTCCAACCAGATTGCGAACCACCAAACAAGAAACTAGCAAGTATTAACAATCCTGCAGGTGGGTTTAACCAAAAGGCGATCGCATTCAGTTTTGGGAAAGCCATATCTCTAGCACCAATCATCAATGGCACTAAATAGTTCCCAAATCCACCAATAGCACTAGGTACGATCCATAAGAAAATCATGATCGTCCCGTGATTAGTCATGAAAGCGTTATACAAGTTAGGGTCAAGCAAATCTGAATCTGGGGTTGCCAATTCAGCACGCATAGCAACAGCCATCAGTCCACCAACAAGGTAAAACAAAAATGCTGTTACCAGATATTGGATACCAATCACCTTGTGATCGGTATTAAAGGTGAAGTAGTCATACCATTTCCAGGCTGGAGGATGCGAGGAGTGGGTTTGATGTGCGGCTACTTGAATTTCACCTTGATTCTTTTCTGGTGGAGTGTTGCGTGGAAGTCCTACTTGGGTCATGTTTTTTCCTCTGTTAATGGTTAGTTGTTAGTTGTGTGGGATAGGCGTCTCGCCTGTCATCATTATTAGTTAGTGGTTAGTTGAATTTTCTACCAACTACTAACGACCAACTACTATACGGGCGCAAGGCCGCCGCGCCCCTACTAACTACCAACCAATGACTTGAGAGTTGCGCCTTGAATTCCCATGTCGCGAATATAAGGCGCGAGAAACTCGGATGTTGATAAATCTGCAGGTTTAACTGCAACAGCTTCTTGCAATTGTTGCTTTTGAGCAACGAGGTTTTCTTCCAACCAGCTGTCAAACTCTTCTTTGGAGTTGTGAACAACAACAGAAGATCGCATTGAACCGTGGTAGCCACCGCACAATTCAGTACAAACTATAGGATATGTACCTGGTTTGGTAGCTACAAATCTTAACTCGGTAGGGATACCGGGAATTGCATCTTGCTTTAAACGAAATTGTGGAACCCAAAAAGAGTGAATCACATCAGTTGCAGAGATGTTGAGTCGTACATCTGTACCAACAGGAACGTGTAATTCTCCTGCACTTACGCCACTTTCAGGGTAGTTAAATACCCAAGCAAATTGCATACCTGTAACGTTAACAACCAAGTCAGCTAGGTTATTTTGTTTTTGTGGAGTTGCTCCAAAGCCATATTTTGGCTCTACAGAGGAAGTTGTTGACGTTTCTGATGGACTTAATAACGCATCATCTAAGGTAGCAGCGATCGCACTTCCTGACACTTGAGCTACATGAGATGGAGAATGATGTCCTGCTGAAAACCCTCCCATCTGTTGATAAATATCAACACTGTAGATTCCCAGACAAATAACGACAATCGATGGAATTGCGGTCCAAAAAACTTCTAAGGGAAGGTTTCCTTCTACATGTACGCCATCTGTATTGTCTCCGGGACGGTGACGAAATTTAACTAGGAAAAGTAAAATGGTACCTTCTACTAGAATAAACAAAGCAGTAGCAATGGAGACCATAATATTAAAAAAACCATCTACCAGAGGCGCTTGCTGTGATGCTTGTACTGGTAATAAAGTGTGGTTTTGTCCAACCCAAATGCTGAAAAGAGTGACGACCATTCCAGCAACTAGGGTTAATAGTGAAACAGGAATTTGTTGCATAAATGCCTGCTCTTTACAAAGAACGGGTTAAGGGTTGGGGGTTAGTAGTTAGTTGTTAGGTGTGTAGGATAGGCGTCTCGCCTGTCATCATTATTGGTTAGTTGTTAAGTTAGACACCTACTAACTACTATCATTGAGACTATCTCTGGATTTTACAGCGATAAAGTCTTCTTATTTAAGATTAACCATTAGTAGACAAAATTGCTTTATTCTTAACAATTGATTAGGCTATTGGTAGCAAGGTTTAAGATGTTCATAATATACATCTCGCAATCTATATTTTTGTTTACTCCGAACTTTTTTATAAGTCCGTGTTAAAAATAAAGGATAAAGTATAAAGTATGAAATTGAAGTTAAAAATACAAATATCATTTTTATACTTTATCCTTTATATTTAGTTATTTAAAGCAGTATGAGTGTAGCAATTTTTGGAGCAAATTTTGGCACACGCTTCACAACCAATACAATTGTCTCTGTTAGCGATCGTCATAACCTTCTTTTCAATTTCATCATCGTCTTCATCTTCTACAAATTCTCCTTCTTCATTCATTGCTTTTAAAAGCAGTACATTGTGTCCGCAAATTTTAAAACATCTACCGCAACCAATGCATTTGTCTTGGTCGATTGCTTCAACAAATTTAGGTGTCCAAGTTTTACCACCAAATGTTAATCCCGTTACTGTTGCCATGATTTTGCCTTTTGTCAGTATATCTACAAATGTTACTCTTTCGTTCATCCTAACATAGGGTTATTTTGCATTCTTAACTTCTTTCAACAATATCGAATTTCATTAAAGTTTTCTGACTTACAAAATTTTATTTTTTTGATTTAAATGCAATTTTTTTAAAACTACAAAGCTAAATAAGCAAACTACAAACTAGTAGTAGTGCTTGCACCAACCTTAAACATAATGAAATTTATTAGCAATAAATTCTTTTTTAGACTCTAGACAAGAATAAAGAGTATTGAATCATACAAAACTATCCATTCTTTTTGTTGTTGTAAAACTATATCAGTCCTATCTGATTTTTTACTCCCTTTGGGCTCTAAAATTACCGATCTTAGTAGGGTGGGCAGTGCCCACCGTTCGCGCTTTGGTGGGCACTGCCCACCCTACCTGTTTAGATAATCATAAGCGCGGGAAGGGAGTAATGCGTTTGCCTCGACCAAAAGCCTTTGTGGTGGGCAGTGCCCACCCTACGCCTATAGGTAATCTTCTGGCACCGAAGGGAGTAATCAAAATGTTATGCCTATAACATATAAATGAGAGTAGCAAAATATTAATATTATTAATAATTGAATAAAATGAGAGATTTAAATTGTCTCTATTGTTCGAGATTAACACTAATCAAAATTACTGTAAAAATCCTCAGAAGTGTTACTCAATGACTTCTTAATATAGTCAGTAAAAACTTGTTTAGCTCATTAAGAACACATTTTTATAAAAATTTATGAAATGTTATAAAGTAGGAAACTCAAAAAACAGGCTCTGGTTAAAAACCTTAAATAGCTTCCAATTGGATGTATTGTCCCGATCGAGATGTGAGTAATGAGTACAATAAAAATCCATTTAAATAATGTGGTGAAGAGTGGAGCAGGGAAAAGACACATCTAGGGGAGACTTGAGCCAAACATCTCAACGATTAGAGTGGGAAGAAGCCATATGCCTTATACAATTCCTAACAACAGTTGCGTTGGATGTGACAATTGCCGTCCCCAATGTCCTACTGGTGCTATCAAACTAGAGAACGATGAATACTGGATCGATCCTAGCCTTTGTAACAATTGCAAAGGTTATTATGCAGAACCTCAATGTGCAATTGTTTGTCCAACACAATCGCCAATTCCCTTACAGGCAAAAAGAGGGCGATGCAAAATTGACGTGAGAGAAGTCACTAGCCCCGATTTATTTGCTAACGGTAAGACCAATCCATTTGCATCATCACTTGTCATATGGGAAGCTTGTAATGTTCTCTCTCAAAGAACTTCACTACCTTGGAGCATTGATGAATTTCAAAAAGTGTGTCACTCCCGACAAGTTAACCAAGGAAAGGGAGAAATCTCTTTTCATATTTCTGAACCGCGTAACAAGGGTGAACTATTGACTGAGTTAGAGGCAATAGAGAATTTTGATATTAGAGCAGCTTGTATTAACTTGATTTTTGCCGCTCACATAACGGCTTTAGATAAGCCTTGGGAACAAGAATTTACCATTGATGAGCGCCAAATTGAGAAATATTTGGGGATGGAGAAGCGCAAAGACTTGAGTAAAGCCGCTAAGCTAGCACTGATGAAAAATTTGGTACAACAGGCTTGTTCGCTGATTGTTTCCATTAATTGGCCTCAACAAGGTTATATTAAGGGGTTTTCTGTAGAAGACAGCCGATTGTGGCATTTGATAGACATTCAACATCACTTTCAAGATGATAATATTGGGTGTAAATATTTAACTGGGTTAACTTTTAAAGTAAGAGCAGGTATCTGGTCTCAATATTTCCTAAATAAACAAGGTTGTAAGGAAAGAACTGCATTTTATCAATATGGCAGCTTGCCCAAATCTTTGTTAACCACAGTCATGAGTATTTGGCAGCAACATGAAGGTACAGCGCGACTAATGTTATGGCTGTTGTTTAAAACCAAAATGGGGAAAGAACAACGCATCACAGTTCCTACCTTACTGCGCGTAGCTTACGGCGAAGAGAAAATCTCTGTTGCTTGCAGACAGAGGGAAGAACGCAAGCGGCTGCTAAGGACTTTTGAAAATGATTTGGAAGTCCTCAACTATTATGGCATGAAACCGACATTCGATCCCGTGACCTATCCACCAGAAATTCAGCCTTTATGGGCAAAGTTAGTAGATATACCCGAAGATCCAGATGATGCTATAGAGTTTTGGATTAATGATGCAGGTGGTAATACCCGTTTAACCGATGCAAGTCCTCGTGGTAAGTGGAATATGCTCATGAATGCTCGGATATTATCTTTTGAGTTACCTCAAGAGTGGGAACATCACACTATCGATCCGGACAAAAAGCAACGAAGTGCCACGAAGAACAAAAAAAAGTCAAAAAGCACGGTAGGATACTTGCTTGGCGAACAAATTCTGCAAGCAAGACAAAATTTGAATCTTTCTCAAAGAGAATTGGCAAAATTAGCTGGTAAAAGCCAAAGCTGGATTCGTGATTTGGAAAATGGTCGTCTGAAAGCCAAGCTAGAAGACCAAGCTGTGCTGCGGAAAGTCTTGGGTATTGCGTAATGATGCGTCGGACTCCCCACCTCGTTCCCAGTCAGAGACTGGGAACGAGAAATTACGAATTACGAATTACGAATTATTCAGTCACCGCTCGTAAATGTCTACCCAAACTTACCCACAAGCGAACAAATCTGGACATACCCGGAGAAATAGCGGTCAACTCCTCCTACCCCGAAGGATTCACACCTTCACAAACTGACGGGGATTGTACGCTGCATCATAATATGGCTACCACGTTGGCGTACCTGCACAAAACCATATTGTTCTAAAATTTTGCAAACTTCCCGACCAGAAAGAACTCGCAACTTATCCAATACTCACCTCTAAACGTGTAATAAAGACTTCAGCGTGCAAGCGTTGCTGAATTTCAGATGGGTCTGCAACTTCAAAGAAGAGTTCTAATGCTTCAACCAAATTATTTCGTGCTTCCTCAATCGTATGACCTTGGCTAGTAATATCGAATTCTGGGCAAAGTGCTACATAATCATCTCCTTCACGCTCAATAATTGCAGTCAGTTGATGTGTTTGCCTCATATCACTGCTTATGTCCTTTAAGTGCTACTAACAAAATGATTATAGCTGCTGTTTGAAAAACATAAGTTTATTAGAGCATAGACTAGCATGATTTGCCCAAATGGCTGTAAGAAGCGATCGCACTCTACAACAGCATCAACCAACTTCAGAATAAGTATACTCGATTTCCCTTTCTGCGATCGCTTCAGGCGCACGAACTCTCAAGCTCATTTCTTCAGCGCGAATAGTTAAAAAAGGTTGACCCAAATCTATCTCCGCAAAAGGGCTTTCCGTCGGAATTTCTAACTTGGAACCAATCAGTCCCAATCGCGCTTCCATTTCAGCTGAAAAGCAGAGTAAATTTGTATTTTTAGCACTAAAACTAGAAGCTCCAAACCACTGTTTCCATGTAAAGAGTGGCTTTTTATAGTTTAGAGTACATAATGTTCGGTTTCCCTGACGCACTGTAATTCGTTCGCCTTTTTCCCAATTAAACTCTGCCATTTCTTTGGGTAATACCCAAATTTCTCGACCACCTGCGACTGATTCTGGATTGTCCACATATATATGAGAAACCCATCCACCAACTTTTCCTTGATAGCCTACTAATGCGGGAACTACAATTAATTCGCTATACTCCAATTCAGATCCTTTCCCGTAATAGGATATATAGATCCCACCAAGAGTTTTACCAGGTAAGACGGCAATAATTTCTAACTCTTTAGGGATCGAGTGACGCACTCGTTCAATATTTATCAAATGTCCGGTTAGGAAAGCGTAGCCATTCAGTATCCAAGGTGCTTGTGGGTATGTCATTGTTAGTCAGATGTAAATAATTTTTTGGTGCTGCTGAATAAGTCTTTAAGCAGTACCAGGTACAATATAGAAGCTGACTTATGATGAAACACCTTACTCTAGGTATAAATTTGTTAATTTATGGTGGGCATTGCCCACCCTACTCTGATGGTAAATTTGTTAATTAATATCATTGGTCACTGGTCACTGGTCACTGATGACTGGTTACTGTTTCACTGTTTTGCAGTTTCAACACTTTTGCATTCCACTTAGCGATATGCTCGTTTGCTTCTTTATATAGAGGACGCCCTTCTGTAATTAGACTAGCTTCATTAATTGCCATTTGTAGAGAGAGCAAATCATCGCGACTTGCGAGTTTTTTAGCTTGTTCTAATGAGGAGCGATCGTCAACAATTTCTATATTTTGTCTGATATCAGCAATCAGTTTTTGTGCTTCATTATAGTAACGACCATAACTCACCATACTAGCCTCACTAATACCATCTATCATCTCTTCAACTTTTTGAGACTTAGCTAAGTTACGAGCTTTTGTTAAATAAGCAACATCTTGAGCTTCTTGCTCTTGTTCCCAAGTTTCTATTTTTTCCGGTTTTTGCTTGGCTATTGCTTGACGATATTTTTCTTCTTCTGCGGCTCGTTCTTCTTGTTCTTCTCTAACATCTTGAATTTGAGCCACTAATTCTTGATATTTGGTTGTCTCCCAATAATCATTTCCTATTTTCAGAAGTTTTCTCGCTTCAGTTAATGCTATGTACGCATTTTCTCGGTCATCTTTTCCTAGTGTTGCTACAGCATTTTCATAAATAACGGAAGCTTTTGACCAGATATTTCTCCATTGTTTAACTCTGTTATCTACTAATTTATAAGTAGGAACATTGTCCGGAATTTTTTTAAGAATATCAATTGCTCTATCTATATCTCCCTGTTGAAAGGCATTTTCACCCAATCGCAATATTGCCTGAGACCACTGGTCCTTCACCTGTCTAGCAATTTCATACTGAGGATGTGATGCAGGTAAGCTACTCACTAATTCTATGGCTTGAGACAATTTATCTACATCTTGTTCGTCTGCGATCGCTTTGCCACAATAGAAAACTGTAGCAGCAGAAGTCTGACTTAATTCTGATAAACAATTCGGGAGTTCTGGCAACTGAAAGAGTTGAGCGAGACCCCATCCGCCTACTCCAACTGGAAATGATAATGTTATAGCAATCCCAATCCACCATTTGATAACTGGAAACCACTGCTGTATATTCATTTGTCTGTTCATCCAGAGCATAACCTCTTAGCTGTTAACATTCAGTGTTCCCATTTTTTAATAGATTTTGCTATGAAAACCGTATAAAGTCATATCAATTTTTGAAATAGTAGATGCATATAATTTTTACAAAATTCCAATATTAAAAACTGTAAAAAAAATACCCATTCAAGAGTATCCTGAATGGGCATTCTTAATTATATGGAGGGCAATACGTAGGTTGGGTTAAGCGGCAGCGAAACCCAACAGATTACCGATTATGTTGGGTTTCGTTCCTCAACCCAACCTACTTAGACTCGGTGAAATCAGCATCAATAACATCATCACCGCTGCCACCACCTGAGGTAGCGCCGCCATCAGAGGGTTCCGAAGTAGCACCAGTTGCAGAAGCACCGCCACCTGCTTGTTGATAGATATTGCTACCAACTGCAAAGAGTGCTTGTTGCAATTCGGGCATAACCTTCTTAATTTGCTCGTCGTCTTCCTTAGCTACGGCTTCGCGCAAGTCTTTAACCAAACCTTCTACTTTGGTCTTGTCAGCAGCAGGAACTTTATCGCCTAATTCTTCTAACTGCTTCTCAGCTTGGTATGCCAAGGAATCAGCTTGGTTCTTGCGGTCAATTTTCTCGCGACGTTCTTTATCGCTAGAAGCATTTCTCTCAGCTTCGTTGACCATGCGTTCGACTTCATTCTTATCTAAGGTAGAAGCACCAGTGATGCTAATAGATTGCTCCTTACCAGTACCTTTGTCCTTAGCGGTCACGTTGAGAATACCGTTGGCGTCAATATCAAAGATAACTTCAATTTGGGGTACGCCACGTGGTGCAGGAGGAATACCATCAAGACGGAAGGTACCCAAGCTCTTGTTATCATTTGACATTTCCCGTTCGCCCTGAAGGACGTGGATTTCCACGTTGGTTTGACCATCCACGGCAGTGGAGAAAACTTCCGACTTCTTGGTAGGAATGGTAGTGTTGCGAGGAATAATCTTGGTCATGACACCGCCCAAGGTTTCAACACCTAGAGAGAGTGGTGTTACGTCTAATAGCAAGATACCAGTAACATCACCACCAAGCACACCTGCTTGAATTGCTGCACCAACAGCTACCACTTCATCAGGGTTGACGCTTTGGTTGGGATCTTTACCCAGTACAGTCTTCACGATCTGCTGTACTGCAGGAATACGTGTAGAACCACCAACTAATACAACTTCGTTGATATCGTTTTTGTTGATCTTGGCATCGCGGAGTGCGTTTTCTACAGGAACGCGACATCGGTCAATTAAGTCAGCACAAAGTTTTTCAAACTGAGTACGAGTCAGCGTCATATCCAGGTGTTTTGGTCCATCCTGGGTAGCAGTGATGAAGGGCAGGTTAATTTCTGCCTGGGTAACGCTAGAAAGTTCAATCTTTGCTTTTTCTGCAGCTTCAGTCAAACGTTGCAAAGCTTGTCTGTCTTTACGTAAGTCGATGCCTTCTTGCTTTCTGAATTCTTCTGCTAGATAGTCAACGATTTTCTTGTCGAAGTCGTCACCACCAAGGTGGGTATCTCCTGAAGTTGCTAAGACTTCAAATACACCGTCACCCACTTCGAGAATGGATACGTCGAAGGTACCACCACCCAAGTCAAAGACAAGAATAGTTTCTTGGGTCTTCTTATCAAAACCATAAGCCAAAGAAGCAGCGGTCGGTTCGTTGATAATCCGTAGGACTTCAATACCGGCTATCTTACCAGCATCTTTGGTTGCTTGGCGCTGGGAGTCGTTGAAGTATGCAGGAACGGTAATAACAGCTTGAGTTACAGTCTCACCAATATATTTGCTGGCATCTTCTACCAGTTTGCGGAGAACTTGTGCTGAAATTTCTTCAGGTGCAAACTGCTTACCGGCTACGGGACAATCTAATTTAACGTTGCCGTTGCCATCACGTAAGACTTTATATGAAACTTCAGTGGCTTCATGAGTAATCTCGTCAAATTTACGTCCAATAAAGCGCTTCACTGAATAAAATGTATTTTCAGGGTTCATCACTGATTGGCGCTTTGCAATTTGACCAACCAAGCGATCGCCATTTTTTGCAAACGCTACGACTGAAGGTGTTGTCCGAAAACCTTCTGCATTCGCAATTACTGTAGGTTTACCACCTTCCATAACTGCTACGCAAGAGTTCGTAGTACCTAAGTCAATTCCAACTACTTTTGCCATTGTAGGTGCTGGCTCCGTATAACTACAAGAAATTTAAAGAGAGTATAAAGGACTAAATCTTGAACCAACTGAGCTAAAAGCAGCCAGTCCAGCAATAATTCCCTATGATTTGACGTACTGCTGATATATATACTGAGCCGATGTAGCCAGTCCATGAAGGGTGGTTTTCCGAACTCTTTAGGGCGGTTATACCTCTATACTGGTTAGTTATGACCACTCAGTGATTGGCGATCGGCGTTCCGTCACTCATCTAATGTATGAGAATTAATACTGAAAACAATTAGGGTGAACCGTATCCCTCTTGTGGTGTTTGCCGTCTTTGGGGATTGGGGATTGGCGATTGGCGATTGGGGATTAGGATTAAAATTGAGAAACTAAGGTAGTTAAGATCTGATTTGTTACTATATATTTTGCAATTCTAGTCCCCAATCCCCAATCCCTAGTCCCTAGTCCCCAATCCCTAGTCCCCAGTCCCCAGTCCCCAGTCCCCAATCCCCAGTCCCCAATCCCTAGTCCCCAGTCCCTAGTCCCCAATTATGGTTACGCTATCTCCTAGTTTAAAAGCTAGACTTTCGACTCCTCTAAAAATTGGTTCGGTTGAGGTCAAAAGTCGAGTCCTCCAGTCGCCTTTATCTGGAGTAACTGATATGGTTTTTCGGCGACTCGTGCGTCGTTATGCACCTGAGTCAATGATGTATACGGAGATGGTAAACGCTACGGGCTTACATTATGTCAAGCAGTTGCCCAAAATCATGGAAGTAGACCCCAACGAACGACCAATCAGCATTCAGTTGTTTGACTGTCGCCCAGATTTTTTGGCAGAAGCGGCGGTAAAAGCAGTTGCAGAAGGTGCTGATACCGTTGATATTAATATGGGTTGCCCAGTCAATAAAATTACTAAAAATGGTGGTGGTTCTTCTCTACTGCGTCAGCCAGAAGTTGCTGAGGCAATTGTTCGAGAGGTGGTCAATTCGGTTAACGTACCTGTAACAGTAAAAACACGTATTGGTTGGAATGACAAAGAAATTACAATTCTTGATTTTGCCAAGCGGATGCAGGATGCGGGAGCGCAATTAATTACGGTACACGGTCGTACTCGCGCTCAAGGTTATAATGGCAATGCTCGTTGGGAATGGATCGAACGGGTTAAAAATGTACTTTCAATTCCCGTAATTGCTAACGGTGATATTTTTTCAGTTGAAGCAGCACTGAAGTGTTTAGAGCAAACTGGTGCTGATGGGGTGATGTGTTCCCGTGGAACTTTAGGTTATCCGTTCTTGGTGGGAGAAATTGACTACTTTCTCAAAACTGGGGAACGCTTACCACCGCCTACTCCAATTCAGCGTTTGGAATGTGCTAGGGAGCACTTGGAAGCTTTATACGAGTACAAGGGTATTAGAGGTGTACGCCAAGCACGCAAGCACATGACTTGGTATGCTAAGGGTTTTGTTGGTGCTGCCGATCTACGCGGACAGTTGAGTGTCATTGACTCCGTTCAGCAAGGTGTAGATTTAATCAACAATGCCATTGAACTGTTGACTCAAGGTTATGAACTGGAGGAAGAAACAGCATCTGATTTGGCAATGGTCTAGTAATAATCTCACGACTCTCCTATCCAAAATTCATCAGGAAGCGAGTCATTAAAATCCTCAGCTGCCAGGAAATAGGTGTGATTTTCGGCATCAAGAGATACCTACTGTCACAGAGTGCCTTTCAATCGCCACCCAATCGGGGCTTACCCAGTTTCCATCCTGCAATTTGTAGCCGGTTTCTTGAAGAATTTCTTCTAAAGTACCCATAGAGGCAGCGGTAACTAGAAAAAGGTGAACTGCCTCGTCTAAAGCAATTCTTGCCGCCTCAGGTGTCTGCCCTGAACTCATAACATCTAATGGCATGGCATGGGCTACAAATTGCGAGTCTTCTTTCCAAATTTGAACTGTGTAGTTAACGTACATTTTCCCATCCTGTCTTCACAATTAAGTACTGCCGCCACTGCCTGAATTTTAACTATCGCTTCAATTGTACTGGGCAGAGGGGCGTGTTCGCCCACGCTTACGTGAATTTGAAATGCTGCTTTGGGCAAAGTAACAGAAGAGCGATCTATCAATATAAATAGCACTAAAGATTACGTGATGAATAAGGATAATTCCAGATATTTTTAGTAGAGACGCGAAATTTCGCGTCTCTACACTATCTGTATTTAGATCGGAGTTAATATACAGCGCACAGTATAATCATGACGATTAAATCTAATGTTGTATAATGCTATGACTTCGACTTTGAGAGACTGGAAAGAGAAATTGTCATCACTCAATTTGGAGTAACAGACCCCTTATAGCATTGATTTAAGGGAAAGGCGATCGCTTCTTTATACCGTTTCAATTCCATTTCCCACCTACTTGATTTCGTGGGAGTAGACATAATATTCTGCTATGAAGACTTACCATTTCTTACCCTCAAAGTCAACACCCTAGGCTGCGACCACTTCATTCCCATGCAGAGTACGAGCACGAGAGTAAAAACAAGAGAAAAAGGCAATTTTGCTAGATAAAATTAACAAAAATTTGGTAAATAAATGTAAAGAAAAAACAAGCACTAAAATCGACAGATCGCAAGGCTGATGAGTCACTCACTGCGGTACTCTAGATAAAGTGAATTTATCTCCTGGCTTTACAAACTTTTTTATGACATCCGTTGTTTCCAGTTCTATACGCACAATTCGCATTGGTTCTCGTAAAAGCCAATTAGCACTCGTTCAAACCCATTGGGTACAAGAACAACTCCAGAAACGTTTTCCTGAGATTTCTTTTGAAGTTCACACTATGGCTACCCAAGGTGACAAAATTCTGGATGTTGCCCTAGCCAAAATTGGCGATAAGGGATTATTTACTAAAGAACTTGAACTAGGAATGCTGGATCGGGAGATTGATTTTGCTGTTCACTCTCTCAAGGATTTGCCAACACGTTTGCCAGAAGGTTTGGCACTGGCTACAGTTACAGAACGTGAAAATCCAGCTGATGCTCTTGTCGTGCATGAAAAACACAAAGATAAACAAATTGATACTTTGCCAGAGGGCGCGGTTATTGGGACTTCTTCTTTAAGAAGATTGGCACAACTGCGATATCATTTTCCTCATCTCAGTTTTAAAGATGTACGGGGAAATCTCAATACTCGGATGTCTAAACTGGATGCGGGCGAGTACGATGCTCTAATTCTGGCTGTTGCTGGCTTAGAACGATTGGGAATGAGCGATCGCATTCACCAAGTTTTGCCTAAAGAAATCTCACTTCATGCTGTCGGACAAGGTGCTTTGGGGATTGAATGCCGTGCTGATGATGTCGAACTGATATCGCTACTCAAAGCGATCGAACATCCTGAAACACGCGATCGCTGTTTGGCAGAGCGGGCTTTCCTGCGCGATTTAGAAGGTGGCTGTCAAGTTCCTATAGGTGTAAATACAGAAATCAATGGTAATACTCTAATACTCACAGGTATTGTTGCCAGCGTAGATGGGAAAAAACTAGTCAAAGACACGGTTTCCGGAGAAACTCAAGACGCCGAACAATTGGGAACGGAACTCGCACAAAAAGTGAGAGAACAAGGAGCACAAGAAATCCTCAACGAAATCTTTGCTCAAATCCAAAGAAATTCTTAATTTAATCTACTAGCAATGTGATTAGATCAAAAGAAGTTACCGTTGTACGGCAGTAGGGTAGGTATTTCCCATTCGCAAGATTGCGGTGAGTCATTCTTACCCTACATATAGAGTTTTATCTAGGCAGAGCCGGGGAAATACAAATTACCATGCGGATTCTATTTGTTGCGGCTGAGGCAGCTCCCGTTGCCAAAGTTGGAGGAATGGGTGATGTTGTTGGAGCACTACCTAAAATCCTTAAAAAAATGGGGCATGATGTGCGAATATTTTTGCCCTACTATGGCTACATCTCAGACAAGTTAGAGGTTTCCAAAGATCCAATTTGGAAGGGATTTGCCATGTTCCAAGACTTTGCGGTGTACGAAACCGTTCTGCCTGGTACTGATATTCCTTTATATTTATTTGGACATCCAGCATTTTGGCCTCGGAAAATTTACGGTGGGGAAGATGAACCCTGGCGGTTCACACTATTTGCGAATGGTGCTGCTGAGTTTTGCTGGAACTATTGGAAGCCAGAAATTCTTCACTGTCACGATTGGCACACAGGTATGATACCAGTGTGGATGCACCAATCTCCAGATATCACTACAGTTTTTACTATACATAACCTGGCATACCAAGGTCCGTGGCGCTGGTACTTAGAAAAAATTACTTGGTGTCCTTGGTATATGCAAGGACACAACACAATGGCAGCAGCAGTGCAGTTTGCAGACAAAGTTACCACTGTTTCCCCAACATACGCCGAGCAAATTAAAACAGCTGCTTATGGCGAACAGTTAGAAGGTTTGCTGTCTTTTATTAGTGGAAAATTATCAGGGATTCTTAACGGTATAGATACTGAAGTTTACGACCCTGAAAATGATAAATATATTGCTCAGCCTTTTACACCCGATACTATAGAAAAGCGTCGAGCTAACAAAGTAGCTTTGCAGGAAGAAGTGGGTTTAGAAGTTAACTCTAGTGCTTTTTTGCTAGGAATGGTGACTCGTTTAGTAGAGCAAAAAGGCATTGACTTGGTACTGCAAATTCTCGATCGCTTTCTTGCGTACACTGATTCGCAGATTGTAGTTTTAGGTACGGGGGACAGATACTATGAAAGCCAATTATGGCAAATGGCATCTCGGTATCCCGGACGAATGGCAACTTACATACTATATAATGATGCATTAGCTCGTCGCATCTACGCAGGCAGTGACGCTTTCCTCATGCCAAGCCGATTTGAACCTTGTGGTATCAGCCAATTAATGTCTTTACGTTACGGGTGCGTACCAATTGTCCGCCGCACAGGAGGACTCGTTGATACCGTGTCTCACCACGATCCGACGACAGAATCAGGGACTGGTTATTGTTTTGACCGCTACGAACCATTGGATCTGTTCACCTGTTTAATCCGAGCATGGGAGGGTTATCGCTACAAACCTCAATGGAAAGCACTTCAGCAACGTGGCATGAAGGAAGATTTTAGTTGGTATCGCTCTGCCAAACAGTACGTGAATTTATATAGGTCAATGTATGGATTACCAGAGGAGGAAGACGAATCAGTGACCAGTTACCAATTACCAGTGACCAGTCATCAGTGACCAATGACTAGTGAAGGAGGCTTCTGAAACACAGTTCTTGTGGAACGGGCATCTTGCCCGTATAGAACAGGCGAGACGCCCGTTCCACAAGACCATTATCAATGTATTGCAGTTAACGATAAAACCCAGTATACATAGGCTTTCCTGACGTTTGAGGTCGGAAAATAGGAAGGAAATTTTGCCCTAAATTAAATTTTCTATAAACATAATGGTTCCACTTGGGAACAATATCAAAGTGCATTCTGTTACCTGTCATTGAGTGAGAAAACTAAATTTTTCCACTTGGTATTTTGGCAAGATCTTCCTTCTCCATAAACCTATAGTGGTAGCCAATCTTAAGATAACAACGGACTTACAAATTTTTTCAGATGACTAAGTTAACGTTGTTGTCGTAACACTGTAACAGCAATTCTCAAAACACACTCTGAACTATTTTTCCTCCGGGTGGAAGCTAATGAAAAAAATAACTGTGTCTCGTGTTTGTAGTTATGGCTTAGTTGGACTCTTATCCTTTACGGTTCTGCTAGGCACAAATAATCGCGTTCTTACAGAGGAAATTCAAGAGTTCGGAGTTCGAGAAAACTCTGTGCCTCTTAATTCCGTTCCTCCTAATTCTCTGCCTCCACGTGCTGTCTCTCCAAACGCTGTTTCTTCTGGATTGATTTGGCCTGCCCAAGGAGTTATTTCTCAAGGTTTTCGCAAACGATACCATGAAGGCATTGATATCGCCGGACCATTTGGAACTCCTATTTTTGCAGCTGCTGACGGTGTGGTGATACACGCGGGCTGGGAGGACACGGGACTTGGCAATGCAGTTAACATTCGACATCCTGATGGTCGCATCACAGTTTACGGTCACAATCAAAAAGTTTTAGTCCGCACTGGACAAAAAGTCAAACAAGGTCAGATGATTGCTAAGATGGGATCTACGGGTAATAGTTCCGGACCTCACCTGCATTTTGAAGTTTATCCTAACGGTCGTCTTGCTACTAATCCCATAGCTTTTTTACCATCTTTAGTTGACGGAAGAATACCAACACAAACCATAGCAAACGCTTCTCCTTATTATGGTTCAAGACGCGATCGCGCTACTTATGAAATGTCATCACTAATGGGAAGACGGCAGCACGTCTCGCCTTCACAGTCAATGCCGGGACTAGAAGATTCTCCTAGACCAGTGTATCCTGCTGATAGTTTTGATGGCGAACTTCCCGAACCCACAAATGCTGAATGCAGTGGCAAAACAATGCTTGAAGGAGAAACAGGCAGCATTCATGTCAAGGTGTGTTACGAGGACGGAAAGTTTTACTACATTGGACAGAAGAAAGAAGACCCAAGTAGTCCTATTAAAATACCAGCTGAGCGTATTGGCAAACAAATCTATCAAGCCAATAATGGCAGTTATTGGTATCGTGTCACCCCTCAAACAGTAGAAGTATGGCAGAATGGCAACCCCTATCCTATCCGTTCTGACAGATTTGACAGACAAAATGTTTCCGGAGGTTGAAGAAAAAATTGGGACGAGGATATAAGGGACACGGGGGACATAGAGTAAATAAATAAACTACTAAGCATCAATGAACAGCTTGCATAACAAAATTTTGCATCTTCTACCCTCTGACTTGAAAATAGAACGTAGGTAGGGCTGTGCCGCACATTCAATGTTGTAAGGTATAGCCTTACCTACTTTAGCTTTTTCATACTTGGCAGTGAAATTTTTTCATTGCGACTCCCTTCTATCAATTTGTCAGCGATCTAAATCACATAGTATAAATATTTTTGCGATCGATAAGCTAATTGAGATGCTTTCGAGTTTTGTAATAAATATTAACAACTTTTTTCAATTTCTAAGTAAAAAATCCTACATTAAGCCGTATAATATTACTTGAGTAGTTTCAGAAATACTCAGAATGAACACGGAAACAGGCAAGGCAAATCTCTACATCTAGCATACTTTTTGAAGAAGGAGATTTTTGTGGAATATCTTGCTTATTCTCTGCTGGATAGTGCCTATGCAGAGGCAACAGAAGATGCTGAATACGATCTTCCTGAATTTCAATTCCAATTCCGTTGGAACAGACAGTTCAAATCTACTTGGTTAACTATTGCTAGCTTGGGTACCATCGGTACATTGTTTGCAATTATAGGTCAAGTTCAGCCAGCTTCAGCTGCTTACTATGGATCTGGTTACCAGTACTATGCAAACACCAATGGTGGTAACCTCAACGTTCGCTCTGGTCCCGGTTATGACTATCCTGTAATTAGTAGTGTCAGAAATGGTGCAGCACTTGCGTCACCTATAAGATCCAGGTACGGATTTGTTCAATTAAGCACTGGTAATTGGGTTTCTTCCAGATGGATTAGCACAACACCTGGTTACGGATATAGATCGGGCTATGGTGTTGGTGGTAGATATGGCAGAAACTGCTACTGCTACGGTAGCGGTGGAAGATACTATAGAAGAGCTCACTACGGTTACGGTGGAAGACACTACTCTAGAAGAGCTCACTACGGTTACGGTGGAAGATATGGATACGATCGCGTAGTATATCGTCCTGTATACCGCAATGTCTACGTTTACAGAAGACCATACCGAGACAGCTACTACTATAGAGGTGGTCGAAACTATAACAACGGCTACTACTACAGGGGCGGTCGTAGCCACTACAACGGTTACAGCAGATATAACAGTGGATATTAATCCCATCTCGATGTCATTTAAAAATCCCTCTCAACTGAATTAAGGAATTGTAAAACACCCTGTCTTATATGTATTGTGAAGAGGCAGGGTATTTTTATGTTGCTACATATTATACTCTAGCCATCCTGATGTTGTTGTTAAAACACTGTAGGAATAATCGATTGCGGATGTTTTAAACCATCTTTGTTAGGGGGAGGAAATTTATGCAAAAAGTGACAGGTTCGCAAACGTATAGTTATGGGTTGATAGCATTTATAACCTCTGTCACTCTGTTTGGTACGGGTAATTACGTTTTATCACAAACATCACAAGGTTCTCTTAAAAGTCCTCACACGGCGTTTACTATTGATTTTGTCTCACCATACTCTGGGAGACAACAGAATTCGCGATCGCAAAAGAAACCTGCTACGACTTTAAAAGCTAAAAACAAGTACAGTATTATTACGATCCTTGAAGGCGAGACAGCGCACTTTATTGTCAAAGTTTACAAGGAAAATAATCAAATTTTGTATGTAGGGAAATCGAAAAAAGACCCGAAGAAACCCGTAAAACTACCAGCTAAAGTTGTAGGTAAATCAAAATATCGCGCAAATAACGGTAGCTACTCCTATATTGTCAATCCTGATGGAGTAGAAGTTTGGCAAAGTGGTCGTAAAATTCGCAGCGATCGCTTCCGACTTTCTAAAGTATTTCAGTGACCAGTGACTAATGACCAATGACCAGTGACCTCACTTAGTTGGATAACTTTGAAATATTAAGGGGTGCAAGTTTTATGAATTCTTATACTCATGCTAGTCTTCTAGATGCTCAACAGTACAGAATTTATGAGTTTGAAGAAAATAAAACAGCAACAGTACCAGGTTATTTAGTTGTCAGTACTGCAACGCTTAATGTCGAACAAGAGGTCAATGATACAAAAAATTTAACAAAACCTATTAATTCACAATTTTTTATTCCAAAAACAGAACAAGATGAAACTTCAACTAAAGCAATGCTTGAAAAGATTGCTAAATATTTAATAGAAAGTGAAGAACCAGAAATTGTTATAAATATTCATGGATATAGTTCTACACCTTCTGATACAGAGAAGGGATGTCAGAAAATTTCTGATTATGTCAATAGGAATCTTAAACAGAAAAATAAATATCTGTTTATAGGATATAGATGGCCATCAGAAAATCCCTTTAAAAAAGACCAGTCAGGTACTTTTAAACAAAAGCTCGGTTATGCATTTAATGCTTTGCCAATTTTACTAGCAGGTATCTTAAGTACTGGACTATTAATTAGCATAATAAATACACTAATTTTATTGTTTTTCCATCCATTGTCGTCTATTTTTGTTCATTTCCTAACAGCTTTATTAGTTTCGTTTGGAATGGCGTTTTCTGTTATTTTGACACTTATTCTTTTGAGAATTAGTGCTTATTTTCGTGATGTTTATAGAGCGAGTCATTATGGAGTTCTAGATTTAGTAGAGTTGTTCAGACAGCTTGACTTTACTATACATAAGGAAGTTAAGGACAAACGAATTAAACTGTCATTCATTGGTCATAGCATGGGGTGCTTTGTAGTTACTAATGCCATTCGTACTCTTTCTGATGTTTTTGACGTTCAATCTATCAATAAAGTACCTTCATCAAACATTGGCAACGTATTTTACTTGGGACAACTTGTTTTAGTTGCACCTGATATTCCTGTAGAAACTATTTTACCAGGACGAGCTAATTTTTTACGTTCTTCCTTGCGTCGCTTTCAGGAGACTTATATCTTTTGTAATGAAGGCGATCTACCTTTAAGAATTACCTCTACAGCCGCAAATTACTTTAGTTTTCCGGCTAAAGCCCGTATCAGTGGTTATAGGCTTGGTAATATAACAGTAAGTCATTTCACTGACAAAAATGATAAAATTGGTCGTGTTCCTAAATATGGAATTGTTAATCTAGCTCGAAAAGATAATACTGATAGTTATACATTTGAGCGTCCATACAAACATTTAGAAATTCGTTCTTCTAACAGAGAACATAGAAAACTTGAAGAAATGAGAAAGTTTTCTGAAACTGAGTTACAACCTGCTGACTTATTCACTTACTTTGATTGTACGGATTACAAAGATGATAAGAGTAAGAATACGGGAATTGTTAGTTTAGCTATACAAAAATCAGCTATGAACTTTTGGGATTATGTTTCTCTAACATTTTCATTTACTCGTAAAACTAGTAAGAATGACGCTTCTGGTGGTGTTGATACCCACACTGGTTACTTTCAGGGTCAGTTTAGTCAGCAAGCTATTTACAAACTAGCCTTTTTAGGATTTCAGGGATTTCTAAATTCTTTGGCAATACAAGATCGTCAGGAAGGGCAAATCTATGCTTTCTCTCAAGAGTGTCAAAACAAACAGATTCAAGTTATTCTTGCACCACATCTTTATCAACGGACTCAAATCAATAATTAGCAATGGTGCGATAAGCGCTCTTTCAGCTTGCGCTTCGCGAGCGCAACTTTGTAAGAGGATGTTTTAAAAGTCCTGGGCGAATATAATTCGCTACTATACAAAGAAAGTCCACCTACGCGGACTAACACAAAATTAAGGATTTGCTAACCTGCGAGGCAGGTTTTGTCTGTGTAGCCGCGATTTCCAATCGCCAAGGCTGTATGAATTAAGACTTTACAAACATCCTTGAAGATGTACTGCTAAAATACTGATATGACAGTGCTTACAAAATCTTAACATTTCTCTAAAATTTCTACTCCTAAATTGTATTAAAGCCCATCCAAACGGTATAAGCCAAATCTGCCTTACTAGAGATGTTGAAGCATAACGTAGCGATTAAAGATCGTAGTAGAACATTAAAAATTTAGTTTTTGGGTACAAGTGATTATGGGATTATTTCTAACTGCACTTGCTACAGCTTTGAGTCTACTGATTGTTGATTTAATTGTTCCTGGTGTTAATATTGCTAATTTTCCATCTGCTATGATTGCAGCTGTAGCTATTGGTTTAATCAACGGTTCCGTTAAGCCAGTTCTATCAACTCTTTCTCTTCCTCTTAACTTTGTAACCTTGGGCGCGTTTTCACTCGTTGTTAACGGCATCTGTTTTGCTTTAGCTGCCTTTGTGGTTCCAGGGTTTAGCGTTCATGGAATTATTGCTTTTCTTTTAGGACCCGTGGTTCTTTCTTTTGCTAATACCTTTATTAACAATTACTTTGTTGAAAAAAATCTGTCTTTGAAGAGTGGTGAAGATAAAGCTAAAGCTGAATTGCCATCCAGCTAAATCTCCCTATCTCTTTGTAGAGACGTTTAAAATTTAGTCTCTACAGAATACCGAATGTAAGATAGCCCATGTGACGGATTTATTTACTCGGTAGTTTCAAGAAAATGTAAGTAAAAGAGTTTAAATAAGAAGCAAGAATCCTATGAAACTAGTTCGTTTTCTTCTTGGTTTGTTAGTACCTCCTTTAGGTGTTTTTCTCACTGTTGGAATTGGTCCAACTCTGTTGATCAATGTTTTATTGACTCTTTTGGGATGGCTTCCCGGTAGTATTCACGCAATCTGGGTTATTGCTAAATACGAAGAGAAACTGAATAGAGAGGGAGAAATATATTAATAGCAATTACTCCCTTCCTCTTACAATTACCTAAATATGTATGGTGGGTACCGCCCACCATTCTCTATTGTGTGGTATATCCCTACCTACAAAGATTTGTAATTTTAGAGCCCAAAGGGAGTATAGCAATCTTAAATGAGTTGTAAGAAAATTCACCCCCCTGCTAACGCTGTCCCCTACCAAGGGGGGATAGCATTAGCAGGGGGGTCATAATAATTTCAAATGCTCGCGAATGATTTAGGATTGCTATAGTACAAAAAAGTGGAAATATTGAGGTAAAAGTTAAAAATTCTACATTAAAGGCTTTATTATCCTTTACTAAAGGTAACCTTGTTTCTACCAATATGTACTTAAAATCCAGATCCCCGACTTCTTTAAGAAGTCGGGGATTTAACTTTTCACAAATAATTGAAGATTGCTACAGTTACAACAATTTTCAAGTTAATAGATCGCATATTGTGGGATGGATATCCTCGTCCATCCCTCTTCATTTTTTGTGCTTTTCTTAGTTAAAATTTGCATAATTCAAATAAAACTGCTACTAATGCACAAACTGTTGAAATTCCGAAATGAAAAACTCTTTCGCCATGCCCTTACTCACCGTTCTTATGTCCATGAAAATCCAGATGCAGGAGAACACAACGAACGCCTAGAATTTTTGGGCGATGCTTTGTTGACTTTTTTAAGTGCTGAGTATCTCCATCGCCGTCATCCCGACAAGGAAGAAGACGAACTCACTCGCCGCCGTTCCGCACTTGTGGATGAAAAGCAACTAGCAAAGTTTGCTATGGAAGTTGGTTTAGATCTGAGGATGAGGCTGGGTAAAGGAGCTATTCTAGAAGGTGGTTACCAAAATCCTAATTTACTAAGCAGTACTTTTGAAGCTGTCATAGCTGCCTATTATTTAGATAATGATTCAGATGCAGATGCTGTTCGTAAAATTGTAGAACCGCTGTTTGATTCCGTACCAGAGAAAATTGTTGAATCTCGTTCTAGTGTAGATTCAAAGAACAAGTTTCAAGAATGGGTACAGCGTAACGTGACTCTAACACCTCCCAAATATATTACAGTTCAAGCAGGAGGTACTCCACACGCTCCTGTATTTACAGCAAAAGTACTTGTAAACGATCGCGTGTATGGAGAAGGTATGGGACGTAGCAAAAAAAATGCTGAAAAGGCGGCAGCTGAGGATGCGCTAGCTCGAGTCAAAGAACGCTCGGAGAATAATACTTAAGCTAGGTCAGAGTATATTATAGCAGTTTTCACTTGAATGAAGTATAGATCGATCTGCGTTCGTCTGCGTCGAGGGCGCGGTTCCATAAATTTTTTATGTATTGCACCCAATTGAAAACCGATATATAAACGTGCAATTAATCAACTCACAAGTGCGAATTATTAAATTAAAGATTATACGCCATAGGTATTGCGTCCTTGTGCCTTTGCTTTGTAAAGTGCTCGATCGGCGGTAACGATAAGCTTTTCCTGCACAAACTCAAATGTAGGAATTAAACTAGCAATCCCCATACTAAGTGTCACATAATTGCTTGCTTGAGACGCAGCATGAGGAATAGCGAGTTTGGTAACTTGCTGTCGAATCTGTTGTGCTATACAAATAGCTCCCTCTACATCGGTATCTGGTAGCAGTACAGCAAATTCTTCCCCGCCATAACGAGCAACTAAATCCCCCGGACGTTTGCACGTAGTGGCGATCGCATTAGCGACCTCTTTAAGACAACTATCCCCTGCTACATGCCCGTAGTAATCGTTATACAACTTGAAATAATCGATATCGCAGAGAATCAGAGATAAAGAAGCTTGCCGGCGTTGTAGCCTTTGCCATTCCCGTTCGAGTGCTTCATTAAAACAGCGACGGTTGTTGACTTGTGTTAACCCATCTAAGGTAGCCAAACGCTGTAGTTCCCGGTTGCTACGTATCAAAGCTTCTTCTGTTTGCTTTCGCTGTATAAATTCAGCTAACTCGATAGCAACAGCATTTACCAATTGCATTAACTTTGGATCGTAAGCTAAAGGCGATCGCTTGAAAAAAACCAAAACCGCAAGCACTTGCTCCCGCAACACTATCGGGACACCAAAAGCCGCTTTCAATTTAGCACGAATTGCTGCTTCAGTCCGCAGAAAAATAGGCGCTTGCTGTTGCGAAACATCTTCAATCCACTCCGATTGCTGAGTTGCCCAAACTCGTCCAAGCAATCCAACACGGTCAGTAAAATTTATGTCTAATCTTGCCTGATGGAATTGATTGAGTGAAACATCATGCATTGGATCGTAACACGTTTGACTCAGTTTTAAGGTCATAGTATCGTCACCTAAAATCCAACCCTCTCCGTAGTCCCAATCAATAGCTTGACGCACGTTACATAAAAGGATGGACAACGCATTTTTGAAATCAGATGCTTGATGAACCGCATGAATCGTGGTTAATAACAGTTGAGTTGCTGCTTCAGCTTGTCTTCGCTCTTGAATTTCCTTTTGCAGCCTCCGATTGTGTTCTTTGAGTTGTTGCTGTTGCTGTTGAATCTTAAGTTGATAGCGAATTCGGATCGAAACTTCTTCAGCTAGGAATGGTTTGGTAATGTAGTCCTCACCTCCAACCTCAAAAGCTCTAACTTTGTCTACAGCTTCATCTGAAGCACTTAAAAAGATAATGGGAACTTCACGAGTTTGAGGAGATGCTTTTAACTGCTCGCAAACAGCATACCCATCTAGCCCTGGCATTTTAATATCCAGCAAAATGAGATCGGGTGGTTCTAAGAAAATTGCTTTTAACGCGACTTCACCACTTATTGCTTTTCTGACATTATATCCTTGTTGCTTGAGAATTTCGGAGAGTAGAGCAAGGTTATCAATATTGTCATCAACAATTAATAAATCTACACGATCAATTAGGGCTTCTAAACCCTCCTGAATAGCCCGGTTTGCCTCTTTATAGTTATTATCAAACTCCTGGTTTTGAATGAACATTTGAGTTAGAGCAAAGGTGTTAGTCTTAAGAAATAGTTAAGGTTGAACGATCTTAACATCGTTCTTAAAAAACACCTTAAGTATTTATGGCAAAAACACCTAATTAGTTGGTCATCACAATTAAAATTAGGTAGTTAAGATCGTCATTCGTCATTGGTAAGAATTTAGATAACACTTAGAACCTTTAGCGTAATTTTTTACTATTGCTTACTTACTTTTAAGGTCAACTGTGACAGTTGCTGACATTCCAGGCGATAACCGCGATTCAAAACCGCGAATGCTCTCTGGTTCAAACACTATCTTGACAGGTATTCTTTGCTCATCCACATTTTTTGTAGATGATGGTGTATTACCTTCTTGTGGCAAAGGAGTAAATCTACCAAAAGATGTGGGAGACATACTTTCCACTGTGCCATGAAACTTGTGACTGGGAAAAGCTGTCATCTTGATATCCACTTTTTGACCGGGTTGGATTTTTTCTAACTGTGTTTCCTTAAAATTAGCTACAATCCAAGGATTGGGTTGTACAACCGTAATGAGAGTTTGCCCTGGTTGCACCTGCTGTCCTACTTGGACGTTTTTATTACCTATTTTTCCAGGCAAAAGGGCAGTAATTTTAGTATAAGATAACTCAAGTTGTGCTTTTTTCAAATCAGCTTCTTTTTGTGCGATCGCAGCGAGTGCTGTTTTGTACTTTTGGTCGTCAATTTCTTTCTGTCGAGCAGCGTTTGCTAGTGACGAAACTTTCTGCGTGCGATCGCTTTGTTTGACTTGTTTGTTCTTATTGGTTGATTTACCAACCCGTGTTTCTTTTTTTGTAGGTTTTGTTGTCACTGGTTCTGGTATGCTAACTGTGGTAATTGCCACAGCTTTCATATTTTCCCGTACTTGTGCTGCTTGTTGTTTGGCTAACTCTAGAGACGCTTTTGCTTGGGACAAAGAAACTTCATAGTCACGGGGATCGAGTTTCACCAACACCGAGCCAGGGGATACCATTTGATTATCATTTATAGCAATTTCGGTGACAATTCCCGATAGACGCGATGTAACGGGTTGAATATTTGCAGAGATAAAAGCATTGTCAGTGACTTGATATTTTTGAGCAAACTGCCACGAGCGATACCCGTATACTCCAGAAGCAATGGCTCCCGTACCTAACAACAAGCCAATTGTCACTTTAGGGAGTAGATTTACAGAGGATTTTTTGTGATGAATTGTTGTCTGAGTGGAATTGGTAGCGATCGCGTCTTGCTGCGACACTAGAGTTCCTTGTTCGTCTAGTCCTGTAACTTGCTGGGTTTGTTGTGAAGAATTTAAGCTTTCCATTAGCAACCTTCAACTATGCAACGATAGCAGTTTTTTAAATAGATGTATAAGTACTAACAATCGTCTAGCTCTCAGAAATCCGAGATTGAGCGATTGTTATCCGCTCTCAGGACGCACTCAGTACTTCAGTTGTTCCAAAAATACCAATTCCCTTTTGTTCTGAGTTGTACTCCCTTTCCGGTCTAAAATTCCACTCCAGTATGTAGACAATGCAATCTATCTTCCAAAATTATGTCAAATGAGAATGTACCTACACGGGGTACTATCTAAAAGAATAGGGTTTATGTTAGCGTCCAAATAAACCCCAATATAGGTTAAATTCAGCCCTTTGCTGACTTCAACCCACTCAAATAATTTACTACCACCACAAAAAATCATGAAGTTCAAATTGCCGCCGATCAAATCTTTATTTCTCCTCGGACTGACTCTTAGCATAATAATCATTGGCAAACTAATAGTAGTAGAACCGAGTATGGCGCAAAGTTTGCCAACAGCACAAACTTATATTGAAGGTAAAGACATCACTGGTACTTTATTTTTCATAGAGCGAAAAGATGGATCTGTACAAATTAAAGGTGAGATCCAAGGAGATCCGGCTATACTGACTCCCGGTTTACACGGGCTTCATATTCATTCTGCAGGTACGTGCGATCCTAATGCCCAACCTGCGTTCACCACTAGTGGCGGACACTTTGACCCCGGTCCATTTGGTTCCGAAGTACCTGTGGAAGCTAACCATCCATACCATTTAGGTGATTTGCCAAACCTAATAGTAAGTGAAGACGGTTATGCAAAATATAATGTAGTAACCAGTCGCGTCACTTTACGTGAAAGCCCAGTGAGTGTATTTGACGACAATGGTAGTGCAATTATTATTCACCAATTTCAGGATTTACAAATAGCCCAAGGAGAGGCGTCACAAGCAGGTGGAGGACGGATAGCCTGTGGAGTGATAACATATAATACTTAAACATCAAGCAATCTGCATGAAAGTTATATCAATGAGAAAAAACAATTGTGACAGATATAGCAATCCAACCTGATTTGTGAAAAATTTAATGACAGTAGCTATGCCGCACAAATAAAGCTTTTGTGCGGCATAGCCCTACCTACTTGTATTTCCTAAATCAAATAGGAGTCCTATGTTGGATTTCTCAATCCAAAATAGTCAAGAGGTGATTGGAAAATTTAACTTCGTTTCAAATAAGGCATGCCCAAAGCCGCAGGAGGCGTAGATTTGTTCTTTCGTCCCATCAGGGCAAAAAGTGCGATCGCATAAGGCAGCATAATTAAAAATTGATAAGGAAGGTTTGCACCTAATGCTTGAATTCGCAGTTGTAAAGCTTCCGTTGCGCCGAATAATAAACAAGCTAAAGCCGTTCCTACAGGATGCCATCGACCAAAGATAAGTGCTGCAATGGCAATAAAACCTTTGCCCGCACTCATTCCTTCAGCAAAGTATTTGACTTGCACTAAACTTAAATAAGCGCCTCCTAACCCAGTCAAACAACCGCTCGTTACGACAGCTAAGTAACGTATCCGTTGTACTGAAATTCCAGATGTATCAGCAGCACTAGGGTATTCACCAACAGCTCGTAAGGTTAAACCGTAGCTAGTGTGAAACAATATATACGTACTAATAAAAACTAAAACAAATAGTAGATAGACCAAAACATCTTGTCGAAAAAGCAGAGTACCAATAACTGGAATCTCTGCAAGAAGAGGAACGCTTATTGGGTTAAGCCCTACAATACTTTGGGCATTTGCACCACCAAAGACCAATCGAGACAGAAATGAAGTTAATCCAGAAGCAACAAGATTGATGGCTAGTCCAGAGACTAACTGATTCACCTGTAAAGTTACAGATAAAAAAGCATGCAGCAATCCTGTCAATCCTCCAACAACAATTGCAGCAATGATACCAATCCAGACATTACCAGTGTAAAAAGTTGTCGCAGCACTCGTAAAAGCACCAATTAGCAACATTCCTTCCAACGCAATATTCAAGACTCCCGACCTTTCTGAAAACATCCCCCCCAACGCCGCAAATGCAAGAGGTACTGAAAGGCGCAGGCTAGACACTAAATAATCGGAAAAGAAGTTAATCATTATTGTTTGTGGTTAGTTGTTAATAGTTATACCAATTATCCAAATGATTGCTACACACGATCCCCCATTATCCACGCCACTTGCTATCTCAAGCGCGGAGACGCTCCGCGAACAAGTCGCTTAACCCGCGTTCTTCGCAGTGGCTCCCCAATCCATCGGGGGACTTGAAGTACTTTCCCCCCTTTTTAAGGGGGGCTAGGGGGGATCTCAATCTGTTGCTTTAATATAGAGATTGGTATTAGTGGTTAGTCGTTATTTCTTTTGTCTCTACAAGGACTGGTCTCACCATTAATCAACCTGGCTCAACACAATTGTGATACCTGCGTGAGAGCAATAGATGCCATGCAACGACCTCAAAGAGAAACCGTCACCCTGAACGACATTCTAATTACGGAGGAATTGTCGCGGCGTTCGCCCCGTCCGCCCAACTGGCAGGCTCAAGCTATGGCAATGCAACCCCTAGCACGGCAGATGGCACGCGATCCAGAAACGCTGCTGCAAACTCTAGTGGATCTGGCGGTAGAGCTATGTCAGGCAGGAAGTGCAGTCCTCAGCTTGCCACAGACAACCGAGGCTGGGGAAGAGGTATTTCGCTGGTCTGTAATATCTGGAGCTTTGGCTTCCTTGGTCGGCAACACGACCTCTCGCAACTCCAGCTCCTGTGGGGTTTGTTTGGAGCGGGGCACCCCTGTGCTTTTCGCCTATCCCGATCGCTATTTCACCGACTTCCAGGTCGCTGAGATACCTGTGGTTGAAGTATTGGTGCTACCGCTGCAGGCAGAGAGCCACACCCTCGGCACGATTTGGATTCTCTCCCACAATGAGCATCGGCACTTTGACGGTGAAGATGTGCGGGTGATGACGAGTCTGGCAGACTTTACAGCCGCAGCCCTGCAATTGATGCAGCGACAGACCCAGGAATTATTGACAAAGAATGCTCAACTTGAAGTGGAGGTTGGCGATCGCAAGCTCGCGGAGATTGCTTTGCGCGAATCCGAAGAACTTTCGCGGGCTTTAATTGAGAACCTGCCGGGTGGGGCTGTGTTTGTTGTCGATCGCAATCTCCGTTACCAACTCGCCGAAGGAGAAGCATTGTCCGCCGCCGGATTCAAAAGCGAAGATTTGGTGGGGCATACAATTTTCGAGGTGATGCCACCAGAATTAACGGCGCATTACGAGCAGTGGTACCGTCAGGGGCTTGCTGGCGAAGCGTTTGAGTATGAACACGACGCACACGATCGCTCCTTCATCACGTGCGGAACGCCGCTAAGGTTGCCAAACGGCAAAGTATATGCTGTGCTTGCCGTTTCTTATGACATTAGCGATCGCAAACAGGCAGAAGTCGCCTTGCGCGTGTCGGAAGAGAGGCTTCAGACCGCCCAAAAAGCGGGCAATGTCGGCGTTTGGGATTGGGATGCCGCCAGCGGAAAAACTTACTGGTCGGAAACGATGTGGACACTTTACGGCTATGAGTCGCAGCCTGACAAAACGGGCGACGAGATTTGGGAGTCAAGTCAGCACCCGGAAGACCAGCAGCGTGTTAAGGAAAGCATCGCTCAATTTCTCGCCTCCAACGAAATCGATTACCGTGGTGAATTTCGCATCATTCAACCAAACGGCTCAGTTCGATGGATTGAAGCCGTCGCCCAACTGATTCGCGATGCGACGGGTAAGCCAGTGCGAATGTCTGGCGTTAATCTCGACATCACCGATCGTAAGCAAGCCGAGGCAGCACTAGCCCACTCTCGCCGCCAGTTAGAGAAAATTGCTGCAACCACCCCCGATCTCGTATACGTGTTCGATCTGATCGAGGAACGCAACACTTATGTTAATGCGGGCATTCAGCAAGTATTGGGCTACTCCCAAGCGCAAATCGCCACCCTCGGATCGTCGCTGATTGGGAGCCTGATTCATCCAGATGATATTCCGGGGGTGATTGAAGGCAACCAGCGGTTTCGGGATCTGGACGATCGGGAGGTGTACGACCACGAACTTCGCATGAGACACGCAACGGGAGAGTATCGCTGGCTTCGCTGCCGAGATGCCGTGTTTGAGCGAGCCGCAGACGGCACTGTGACCCAGATTATTGGGACGGCTCAAGATGTCACCGAGCACAAAAAAGCAGAAGCAACACTGCGCGAGAGCGAGCGGAAACTGCAAAGCGCGATCGCCGTAGCGCAACTGTCGCCTTACGAATGGAATCCGCTGACCAACGAACTCAAGTGGGACGCGAGACTCAAAGCGATGTGGGGTTTGCCCGCCGATGCCCAAATCAATTATGAAATTTATAATGCCGGAATTCACCCCCAAGACCGCGAGTATGTTGAGCGGCAAGTAGCGAAAGCCATTGACCCAAACGGCGACGGCATTTTTGCAGCCGAGTTTCGCACCGTCGGCATTGAGGATAAAATAGAGCGTTGGGTATCGGTACGCGGTCAGACATTTTTCGACGGGCAAGGTCGTCCCGTTCAGTATGTCGGCGTGGCGCAAGACGTAACCGATCGCAAGCAGGCAGAAGCCAATCGGATTCAACTGATCCAGGAACAGACTGCCCGCGAAGAAGAACGCCAACGCGCTGAGGCACTAGCCCAGTTAGATCGTGCCAAAACCGCTTTTTTCAGCAACGTTTCTCACGAGTTCCGCACGCCACTGACACTATTACTTGCGCCCCTGCAAGATGCCTTGAGCGATACTCCTTCTCCTTCGGAGACGCTAGCGCGAACGGAGTCGCTATGTGCAGGGCACACGCTTCGCGAACGCGAACGCACTCATCCCCTGCCTCAGGAGCAACGGGAACGATTGGAACTAGCGCATCGCAATGGTTTACGTCTACTGAAACTGGTCAATACCCTACTCGACTTCTCCCGCATCGAAGCCGGACGCATGGAAGCAGTTTATGAACCGACCGACTTGGCAACGTTCACCACTGAGTTAGCGTCTGTGTTTCGTTCCGCCATCGAACGGGCTGGGCTGCGGCTAGTGGTAGATTGTCCACCGATGCGTGAGCCTGTATACGTAGACCAGGAAATGTGGGAGAAAATTGTTCTCAACTTGCTCTCCAACGCCTTTAAGTTCACTTTAGAAGGCGAAATCGCCATCAGACTGCGTCTTGCTGATGACGATCGTGTAATGCTACAAGTAGAAGATACAGGTACAGGGATTGAGTTGGAACAATTGCCCCATCTGTTTGAGCGATTTTACCAAGTACGAGGAGCAAAAGCCAGAACTCATGAAGGCTCTGGTATTGGTCTTGCTTTGGTTCGGGAATTAATTAAACTGCATGGTGGAACTGTAGACGTAACTAGCACTGTAGGAGTGGGTAGCTGCTTCAGTGTTACAATTCCACTAGGTACAGCCCACCTGCCAAGCGATTGCGTAGCGTCTCCTACCCAGACGCTACGCGATCGCATTCAAGCCACACGCACCCTAGCATCAACGGCACTCGGTGCAGCCCCTTATGTTCAAGAAGCAGAGCGCTGGATACCAGAAGGAGGGACTGGGGAACTCGGGGTCCCCTCTGGGGATAAGGGGCAATGGGGACTAGGGACTAGGGATAAGGAGACAACGGAAGTAACCAATGCCCAATCCCCAATCCCCAGTACCCAATCCCCAGTACCCCGTGTCCTCATCGTCGATGACAACGCCGATATGCGCGGTTACCTCACGCGGATATTAAGCGAACACCATGAGGTGATAGCGGTTGCTGATGGGGCAGCTGCACTGGCGGCGGTTAATGAGCGCGTGCCAGATTTGGTTCTAACTGATGTGATGATGCCAGAATTAGACGGCTTTGACTTACTGAAAGCATTGCGTACCGATCCACGGACAAAAGAAGTACCGATCGTTCTGCTTTCTGCCCGTGCAGGAGTTGAATCTGTCATTGAAGGACTCCTTGCTGGGGCTGATGATTACCTAATTAAACCATTTTCTGCTACCGAACTTGTCACTCGTGTCAATACTTACCTGCAAATGGCACACCTGCGATCGGTTGCACTGCGCTCTGAAAGAATAATTAACCGCAGAAAAGATGAGATACTATCAACAGTTTCTCACGAACTGAATATCCCCCTAGTTGCCATTCTCGGTTGGACGCGCTTACTCCGTAGCAGCCCGTCCAGTCAAGCCATGCTGATGAAAGCCTTGGAAACGATTGAACGCAATGCTACTCTGCAAGCCAAACTTGTCCAAGATTTGCTCGATATCTCGCGGATTGCTGCGGGTAAAATTCACCTGAATCTCCAACCAGTCGAGTTGCAACAAGTCATCGATGGGGCGATCGCCACAGTCCGTCAATCCCTGGAAAGCAAAGACATTTGCCTAGATTGTCTGCTCGATCCATTACCTAGGATAGTTCAAGGCGATCCAGAGCGGTTACAACAAATTGTCTTAAATTTACTGACTAATGCTGTCAAATTTACTCCTCTAGGGGGAAGAATTGAAGTTAGTCTGCTTTCTCATGAACATCAAGCTGAGATTAGAATAACTGATACTGGCTGTGGAATAGATGGCGATTTTCTACCGTATATTTTTGATACTTTCCGGCAAGCAGACGGTGTAAAAAAAGGACTAGGGTTAGGACTAGCGATCGCCCGTAGCTTAGTAGAACTCCACGGCGGAACTATCCACGCCAAAAGCCCAGGTATTGGGCAGGGCGCAACTTTTATTGTCGTGCTACTAGATAACGGAATCGTGGAGTCAAGTGGAGTCAATCACAGTCTATACCTCTGATAATACCGCTAATTAAAATCTAGAGAAATCTGAGTACACGTAGATTGACTACGCGCCTAAGGCTTTCTAGACCTAGATACAGCAACGGTGACTGTATCGTTCCCCGTTGGAATTGCACCAACCTCAAAAAGCTCCAATTGAATTGGATTGCCCAGATATCCATACTGACCGGAGCGAGCAAGTCAGTTGACAAAAAGGCGTGACCTTTCGCGCTCTGTTAAAGCGGGATGTAAAATATTTGTGTCTGGGAGTGCCTAAGACGCTCCGAGACACCCGACTCCAATGCGACCAAACGTGCTTCACCTGATTGGCGTAGGCGGACGAGTAAGGGAGTAGGTGATGGTTTTTAGGAAGACGTTCAGAGAATCTTCTGCCACGACGTGCAATGACGAAAGCAGCAGCAGAAGCAGAATTCATGCCATACATGGACATAAATTTTGTCAACCCAACCAAGCTACTATAAGCGGGATTGACTTTCTTGTGATAAATGCCATGCTTTTGACACGCACGATCTAGAGATTCATTCCATTGCGAATAAGCTAATGTTGATAGCATTTGAGCGTATTTCTTGCCCTTTTCCTTAAGTTGTTTCTTTTTCGCAGAGAAGTCTAGCTGTTCTGATGCAATGGGGAAGTTGTATTGCTTTGCTTTCAATGCGACAAAATTGGCTGCATCGCAGAGAATTGCTTCTCTTTGGTTGGAAGTTTTGGAGTGCAAATCCAACTTGTAGTCGCCATATTCGAGTAAATTGCCTTGGGCATCGCACATTGCCCAGCCAACAGAATCGGCGTTTAAGTCAACTCCAACATAGCCAGACAAATATTCAGACGTAATTTCTGGTAGGTTGACATCTGTACTAGCAGCAACGTACCAACAATCATCTTTCCAGTAAAACCGAATTGTGACAGCAATACAGCCAATTGCCCATTTCTCAGATCCATCTTTGGTTTTTACCTTGTAACAACGCTCTGAGATGGATTCAACGATTTCGTGCAAGCCATGCTTGAAGTTCAATGAGTCAATGCGAATGTAATTGCCACCTAGTCTTTCTTCTAGCACATAGGGAGTGCGGATAGAAAGCACAAAGCTATCCGTCTTTTCAATGTAATCGAATTGCGCTAGTTGATTGCCTGATGACTCGTTCTTGCTGCCAACCAACACAAAGCTGTTGGCAATATCTGGTAACTCATACTTTGGTTGAGTTGACTTTAAATGCGATAGCTGTGACTGGAGTAAATGCAATCGGCGTTTCTTTTGATGCCAGCCAAATTTAGCGTCTTGTAGTTGCGTTGTTTGACGTTGCTTGCTGACGGGGCGACAAAAGGGCTAAGATGCAGATAAAATAAGCTTCATAGCTCTTAGACCTCGTTGATAATACTTCGACTTATTACGACATAATCTCATTAATTCTGTGACTAAATCTTCACATACTTCCATGAAATTAACCCATGTTTGGCCCTTCGGGTTCGCCAGTAAAGGTGCGGAGGGAAACCCTCCTTCAGGGCTGGACTCACCATATAATCCGATATAAAAACTGCTGTGTCGTCTTTCAATGCGCCCGTATTCTTTGATGCGACCCACATATTTTTGGACACCTTTTTGTTTAATTTGCTGTCCGTGTATTGTGGCAGATGTGTAGGCGATAGGCGAAGCGCCTAACGGCTTAAGCCGTATCGCTATTAATAAAATTAGAGATATTAAGCGTTTATTTGAGACCTTAGTATCTTCTAAGTTATAACCGCCACTCTTAAAATCACGAAACATTTCTTCTATATCGAATCTTCTTTTATAAGCTGCGATCGCCACTGACAAAGTCACTAAATTTGTAACGAGAAACCACCCTTCTTTTGGAGCCATTACTTGAATTTTCCGTTTCCATTTACCAGCTACATTGAAATGGCTAAATCCTTTTTGTTTAGTTACCCTAACTCCTTGTAAAAACAAAGAAATTCCTGGACATAAGCCTAAATCATTTAATTCTTTCCAAATATTATGTTGAACTTCAATAAATTCATTCTTTTTCAAACGAAGACAAAAAGATAGACCCTGGTCTCTGATCCAAGTTGCTAGTTTGATTGAACAAAATTCTCGGTCTCCTAATACGCAAATTTTATAACCTTTAAACAAGGGTAAGACTTGAGATATCAACGTTTTTTGTTCATCAATGTTGCTACTTCCTAACTTGGATAAGAGGTCAAAGTATATAGGAAAGGCTCTTTTATCCCAAACGATGCTAATTACAAATAAATTAATGCGACCCCATGCAGTGCGATCGATGACTACATAAATTATTTCGTCCGGTTGAAAATATGTTGACAACCATGTAGTAACAATTGGAAATCAAATCTTTTCAATCGTTAGGAAGGGTAATGACAAAAATCTTTGTAGTTTCTTTCTTCTGCTTTCAAATAGAATGGGAATTGGTAGAGCCGTTGCTATAGCTTCTAAACTCACTTTTTTAATTGACTGTAAAACATTAATTAAAATAGTGAACAACAAGTATTCCGTTGGGCTAAATTGACTTTTTAAATGTGTTTGATAGAATGGAGGTAACATTGTCATTAGATAGGTCTTGTTGACAAAAGTAGACCTATCTTTTTTTACCACGAATTGCTACACACTTTACCTCATAAGCTTTTCATGCTACTTTGTCGCCCCGTCAGCGTTGCTTGGCGTAAACACTACAAGCTTTTTTGATTTTTGTTTTGCTAGTTTTAAATCCTTTATTGGCTTTAGAAGCTTTACTAGACCGCTTGTTTTCTTGTTTGGCGAAATCTTTGATTTATTTAGAACGCTTTTTAATATCGGATTTGATTGACTTAATTTGACCTTCTAATGTTTTGATGCGAGCGATTCTGTTTTTGTTGACATTGGTGACAATTCCCTGAACTTCAGTGTAAATAGAGTTACTGTATCGCTTGTTGATATTAAATAAGAGTTGTAATTCCTTATTGCAATCAAGTTTGCTTTTTTCAGCCAGAATCATTTCCAGACAGTGATGGCGGGCAGAGTCAATCAGATTGGATAGGGCAAATAACTCTCCCCAGTGCCAAAAATCTATTTGGTCTGTATACGTTTTAGTTAGCTCTGTTTTAGCTAACTTTGCCACCTCTGCCACGCTTATCACCTCCTGGTTTTTCTTGCCTAATTCGTAACTAGATTGTATCACATTTATCGCTATACTTAGCAATTGATTTACCAGATTTAGTTTAAATATCTTGTAAAGATATAAGAGTGCAATTCTCTCCTCAGTTTAAGATTTTTCCTACTATGGGGACTTTAAAGGAACCTTTGAGCTTTACGACTTTTCCAATACTCAAATATTTTTTCATTTTCTACAGAATTTATTGTTGCTTCCAGAGAATTATATAGTTTTCTGAAGATTGGCGGTTAACTGATTCAAGCCCTAATTCTTCCTTCTATTGCCAAACTAACAGCAATAAACAGCACGGTCAAACCTTGAATGACATAAATCACAGTTACCGGAACTCCAGCACTACGTTGCATGACATTCGCACCACTTCTTAAGGCACCAAAGAAAAGAGACGCGAACACAACACCTATTACACTACCACGACTAAGAAACGCTATGGCGATCGCATCAAATCCATAACCAGGGGAAACAACTTCATACAAGCGATATTTTGCTCCCATCACCTCAATTGCACCCGCTAACCCGGCTAAACCCCCTGCTAATGCCATAACTAACATAATTGTGCGTTCTACAGAAATACCGCTGTAACGCGAAGCAACAGGATTAAATCCTACAGCAGCAATTTGATAACCCACAGGTGACAGCACCAATAATACCCAAACAATCCCTGCAACCAATAACGCTAGTAAAATTCCTGCATGAGCAAGACTGTCCGGTAGAATTATGGGTAAATAAGCAGACTGAGCAATTTCTGATGAATAAGGGCTAGGTGCATTGGGTGCTTTTAGGGGATTTTGTACGAGATAACTAATAAAGTTAAAAGCAATGTAGTTTAACAGCAGAGTTGAGATAACTTCATTAACTCCTTGCACGGCTTTAAGATAACCCGGTATCAAACCCCAAATTGCCGCAAACAAAAACCCTGAGATCAGTGCTAAAGGAATATGAATCCATGAAGGTAATCCTGTAACGTACAATCCTACTAAAGTACTTCCTAAAGCTCCGAGATAAATTTGTCCTTCTCCACCAATGTTAAACTGACCCGCACGGAGAGCTACTAATACCCCCAAACTTGTTAACAACAATGGTGCCATTTTGGTTAGCGTGTTGCCAAACCCAAAGTATGTTGTGAAAGATTCCTGAAACAAAGCCGTGTAAGCAGCAATAGGATTGGCTCCAGCAATTAGAATAAGAATTGCACCAACAAGTAATGCTGTTGCGCTCGCGATGATAGGAGATAAAATTAATCGTTTGTCGTTTGTCATTTGTCATTTGTCATTTGTTATTAGTTCTTGGTAAGACCTTTAATTGATAGAGCTATTTTGATTTTGAAGTTGAGGGATTTCCTCAGCTGTTAAAGTCACCACTTCACCATCCTGCATGATACTAATCGATTGACCTAACTTACGGTGTCGTTCAATTGCTTCAGCAATTGCGGCTTTGACTCCAGCATCAATTTTTTTATGTAGAGTTCTCATTTCTTCTTCGGTCATACTATGCCTCCGTAATTTTGTTCCAAATGTTATTTTCATATATTATAGGCAGCTGATTAATAATTCTTTCACTTACTATTCTAGGAAGTGAACTAGAGTTATCGTAAACCATCCAACCATCGCATAAAGGCAAGTACAATGAAACTAGATTTTTTCGTCCTCGCTCGTAACGGCGGCGAATAACATCTTCAGGAATAGAGTGTCCCCCACTAGCAATTCGCCTTGCCACCCTTTCTACTGCTAAGTCAGGGCTTCGTAACCAAAAATAAATCAGGTTAATTGTATAACCCTTGGCTCTACAATTAACAATAAATGGTGCAAAAGTTTTCGCTGCTAGTGTAGTTTCAAAAGCAAAATCACTGCCTGATTCCGATAGCGCTCGCAATCTTTGAATCATCAATCTTCCTGCTTCAATAGCCATGGATTCTGGATTGAGAGGTGAAAGCCCAGCTGCAATAGAATCTGCATTCACATATTCAAAGCACTCCAGAAAATTTGGTAACAAGTTCATTGCAACAGTCGTTTTTCCCGAACCATTCGCACCGCCTATAACGTACAGACTCGGCATATTTCCTTTGTTCGCTTTATGGTTTATACCAATTTAAGTTCATACATCTTACTCTCTTTCTTGTCTTCCTTGTCCCCTTTTCCCTCCTCCCATCAAAAACCCAATTTCTCCTACAGTGGTAGTTCTTGCATCCAAAATAGCAACAAATTCACCTCTATACATCACTGCAATGCGATCGCTCATTGCCATAACTTCCTCTAACTCAGTGGAGATGTATACAATAGCAGCACCACGAGTGCGTTGGGCTAATAATCGTTGCTGTACTGCTTGAGTTGCGCCCACATCCAACCCACGTGTTGGTTGCATAGCCACAATCAGCATTGGTTCTCGTGCGAGTTCCCTTGCAAGCACAACTTTTTGTTGATTTCCTCCTGAAAGCTGACTGACTTTGACGGCTTCGCTATTCGCCCGGATATCAAACTCATACATAGCAGACTTGGCATGATTCTTTATAGCTTTACCCTGTAACAAAAAGCGACGGCAAAAGGGTAATTTCCAAAAAGCTTTCAAAATGAGATTTTCAGCAATATTAAACTGCAATACCAAACCCATTTTTTGCCTGTCTTCTGGGATATAGCCTACAATCCTGTGTGACAATGAATCTGAACTAAATGCAATTTTTCCCCGCATCACAGTTCGCAAACCAGTCAATGCATCAGCCAATTCTCGCTGTCCATTACCATCTACCCCAGCGATTCCCAAAACTTCTCCTGCTTGCAGTTCAAATGAGACATTGCGAACAGCGATCGCACCTCTGTCATCTGTGACACACAATCCCTCTGCTGATAATACAACCTTCCCCGGTGTGACAGCTAATTTATCCAACTTTAGAGCCACCTCACGCCCAACCATCAATTCAGCCAATTTTTCAGTTGTTACATCTTTAGTCGTTGTATTCGCGACTACTTTTCCTCGCTGCAACACCGTGACTGTATCGCACAAGCTCATAACCTCATCCAACTTGTGACTAATAAAAATAATGGTGTGTCCGCTAGCTGCTAGTTGTCGCAAAGTCGCCATCAAGGATTCTACTTCTGATGGTGTTAAAACCGCTGTGGGTTCATCAAGAATCAATAATTTTGCGTTACGATAAAGCACTTTGAGAATTTCAACTCGCTGTTGCACCCCTACAGGTAAATTTCCCAACTTAGCAGTTGGATCGACATCTAACCCATAAGTTTGTGACAAAGTTACTATTTCTTGTTGCTTTTGCCGTAAATTGAGACGCCAGCTATTGGATGTCCCTAAAATAATGTTTTCTGTAACAGTTAATTGCGGAACTAGCATGAAGTGTTGATGAATCATGCCAATACCTAACTTAATAGCTGCACTTGGAGAGACGATTTTGATTGGTTTTTCCTGCAAATATATCTGACCGCTATCTGGTTGATAAAGACCACTGATAATATTCATTAATGTAGTCTTACCTGCACCATTTTCACCCAATATGGCATGAATAGTTCCAGATTCAACATTAAAGCTAATATTCTCATTAGCTACGAATGAGCCAAAACTTTTGGTAATTTTTTCCAAACACAAGTACGCCATATAGCGGTTTTTACTTGAATGAAGTACAGATTCATCCGCGCCCTTGGGTGCGTTCATCGGCGGTTTCATAACTTTTTTATGTATTGTACCCAACTGAAAGACGCTTCACAAACGGCTGATTTGTTGATGATTGCAGCAACATCTGAAAAAATCAATAAAAAATCTGACCACTTCAATACCCATTAAGTACAAACTGATGCCATATTGAATATGATTTACTACTACTCAGTAAAAGTAAGGAGCATTAAGCGTATGGGTAAGCACAAACCACTTTTATATTACTGCCAGCATCTATTTGGAGTTGGCTTGCTTGGCTCGTATGTTGCGATCGCTCTCCACACTGGTAGCAGTTATGCACAGCAAATAGCACGTTTGGAGGATTGGCGATTCAATCCTGAAGCATTACAACTAGAAATTTCTCTCTCAGCAGCTTCTCAACCACAACAATTCTACCTTGCCCAACCACCTCGCATTGTTGTTGATTTGCCAGATACCAAACTAGGCAATGTTTCCACTCGCCAAAATTATCCTGGAGTCATCCAGAGTATTCGTATTTCCCAATTAAATGCAGATATCACTCGTATTGTCCTAGATTTAGCTCCTGGAACTCTCCTAGATCCAGCCAATGTGCAATTACAACCTCTTTCTCGACAAGCCAATCGTTGGGTATTACGTCCTGGAATTTCTAATAACAACACTTACTTACCTTCTTCACCACGAAACCTTCCACCTAGTAACTATGCCCCACAACCACCTGGTTATTTACCGCCTAATAACTATACTCCACAACCACCTGGTTATTTGCCGCCTAGTAACTATACCCCACAACCAGAAGACGATTTTCCACCCGATATACCACCCGATACATATGGTGCGCCACCTTCTTTAAATTCACCATCTGGATATACCAACTTACCACCAACAACCAACTACTTACCTCAAGCGCCCTTTGTTCGAGTTCCTCCTTTAAAGCCCAACAATCGCGATCGAGCACCAAATTCAAATCTTCCACCAGCTTTCTTTCCAAATCAACCCAATAACTACAAAACCCCACCTTCAAGAACACCAAATTTCCCGGTTCCGAATCCGCCCAATTATCCTTACGGCGATGATGCACCTGAAGTTATTGATTTTGGTCAACCGTTTCCCAAAAGTCGTAGTTAGTAGCTAATAGCTAATGGTTAGTTGTCAAGTTTTTATTAGGAAGTTCCAAATAAAAAAATTTCCCAAAACTTAGTGGAACGGGCGAGGACGCCCGTTCTATATTAGTGGCGGGCGAGGACGCCCGCACCACAAGATAAATAATTTGTTTCTTAGAAATTTCTTAACCACTAACAACTAACTACTAACCACTAACAAATTAAAACCTTTCTGTTTCTAGAGTTGGTGCTGAAGCGCCTGGTTGATTGAGGAAAAAGTTCTTCGCGTCATTATTCTCATAGGTACAGCTAATATCTGGTTTATCACTGTTTAAGTCACCAGCATATGCAAAATGGTTCAGGCGATTTTTACACTCTCTAACCTGATCTCCTGTCACAAGCTTTCTTTGCTCTAAAATAGCCCAGTTACTGGAACGTAGAACGCACCCAGGGCGCATACTGGGTTGACCAACATAAACTTTAAAAGGGTTAAGAGTCACAAATAGTCGGGTATCCATCACCATAGCACTGGCTCCATACTGAACGCAAAGTTCGGGGTTCGGTGCTTTGGTATCAATAAATTCCCTACTAGCTACGTTAGCAGGGGTGAATGTTGCTGTGGAGCTAAAAGCAATACCAATTCCAATGCCTAAAACAAACACCCCTGCCAGAATTGCTATAGTGGTGACATTAAATAAAGGAGATTGAAAAATAGAAGATTTAGGGGTACTAGGTCTAGAAGGGGTAACTGTTTTGCCAGAAGATTTACGTCTCATACTAAATTAATTTACTTTATATTTTAGACAGTGAGAAGGAGTTGTCAATTGACTTCCTCTTTATAGTATGACGGTTTATGACGGTACTTGCCCGCCCAGATATACTTATATTGTTCCTTGTAAAGACAAAATCGGCAAATCGTTCTGAGATTAATGCTTTTTCTTGACCAATACAGTTTGTAGTACACTGAGCGTGGGGAGTAGGGGAAAGAGCGATCGCGATTGTTGGTTGAAGCACCCTACATCTAAATATTTTTTTACTGTTAGGCTGAACTGCTACTCTCTCCTTTAATAACAGCAGCTGCAATCAAATGTGCTAGACGCAATGCTTCTGGAACTTTGCCACAATCGGTTAAGCGATGCAGTGCGGCGGCGACGATCTCTGGTTCTTCACCACAAACTTGAAAGAAAAATGGTGGATATTCATAGATAGTACCTGCAAATCTTAGTAGTTCTTGGCGTTGCTGAAAATTTGGCAAGCGGCTCATAGCCTCTTCAACAGCACTTAAATCCGGTACGCGACGCATAACAGTAACACAAGGAAGTTGCAATTTATGAGCTAATTCTGGAAGGTTGACAAGGTTAAATCCACCGAATCCAATTCCATCAAGTAAAACGATATGCAATTGCGGTAAAAACTTGCTACTAAGCAGTAATTTACAAATAGTCTCTGTTGCATCTAAACCATCTTGCTGTATTTCTCCCCACACCATCCCCTCAAAGCGAGTTCCTGCACAAACAACTCCTCCTATCGGGACTTTACCTCCTGTCCCACGTAGAAAGGGACCATCATCAAAACCAATTACACGAATAGTACGCTTGAGTGTTAATAGAGATTCCAATTTCATAACTTGTTGCGGAGGGGGAGGGAGGAATCGTTTTTTGATTCTCCTTATCCCCGATTCACCTAGTCTTTAACTAACTAGCTAACAGAGTTTTTTGTAAAGGCATCCAACGGAAAGCGCGATCGCCTCCTCTCTCAATAATGACTTTAACTCTTGGTTCTATGCTAGGTAAAGCTGACAAGAACTCCACTTCTTGATCTGAAAGAATGTGTCCTTCAATAATCCATAACACCAAACCTTTAGATTTTGGTGGAAGTTGTTCTAACTGAGAGTTAACAATTGGTGGCACATAGTACACATCACCTACTGCTGCACCACTACCCGTGCTTTTTTTACCGAGATGTGGAGGTCGAACACCATGAACTCCCGTGAGATAGGCAGATACATCTCCCAGTCCCTTTGCAGATAAATTGAGTGCAACATATCCAGCTGCACGTAAGCGGCGTCTATACCGACCTTCAAAACCTCCTTCAAGAGGTACGTACACACCGAGAGCGCCATGCTTCTCCAGATCGCGGATGAAACCGTTGCCAGTGGTAATTAATGCCATAGATTATTCTTTATCCTATCCCACTTTGACATATCTATTATCTGTCATTATCGGGGATTGGGGATCGGGCATTGGTCAGGTGGTCACTGGTCACTGGTCTCTAGTCCCTAGTCCCCAGTCCCCTCAAAAAATTTCTAGACAAATATAAATCTATACGCTATATTATTGGATCGTGACATTTAGTAGGATCGGTTTACTTTTCTACTGCCATTTCCGGATGGTTTGCTTGCCAATACATGGTGACAATTATCCAAATAGGATAAACTAGTAAGGATTGGTCAAAAGATTGGTAAACTAGATAAACTATGTTAAGGATAATTGGTTAAACAACCAGAGCTATCCTAGGGTACATAGTACACTCAGTTCTTAGTCTGGTAGAAGACCGCAAAAAACCTCGAACAGATGTTTGAGGTGAGCAGTGAAAAAAAATTGAGCGGTGATGTTTGTTTGTGGCATTGCATGAGTCTCAGTTTATGGATACTGGGTAGGTTGCTACTTAAGTCTTGCTGCTGTAATCGAAAAGTGCCGAATCAACTGCTTAAATAAAAAGCGTTGCTGCACGAAACGCAAAGCTCTCGTGCCTTGCATTCAATCCAGAAATTACTTCTTCCACTATGGAAGATGTTTCTGGCTGTGTGGTGAAAACAAATAGAATCGGATTCACCGAACAGTAGGGACAGTTGTGGAGACCCAACGAAGTTGTAACTGTGACACCTAGCAGATTCGACTTCAGAGGTCAGCTCAAAGCAAGCTAAAAATGCTGACTTGAGCTTATATACAGATGTCTAAAATCCGATGTTAACGGAAAAAGTTAAGTAAGGAGAGCCAGTAACTGTGTCTGTAGGTATTCTCGGCACCAAACTGGGCATGACCCAAATATTTGATGGTGATGGAGTTGCTATTCCTGTCACTGTTGTTAAAGCGGGGCCATGCACTGTTACCCAGGTCAAAACAAAGCAGACCGACGGTTACTCCGCCATCCAAGTAGGTTATGGCGAAGTAAAGCCAAAAGCACTGAATAAACCTCTGTTGGGACATCTTGCTAAGTCATCTGCCCCAGCACTGCGTCATTTGCATGAGTATCGCATAGATAACTCTAGTGAGTATTCTCTAGGTCAAGAGCTTAAAGCAGATATTTTTAGTGCCGGTCAAATAGTAGATGTAGTTGGTACAAGTATAGGTCGCGGTTTTGCTGGCAACCAAAAACGCAACAACTTTGGTCGAGGTCCAATGTCTCACGGTTCTAAAAACCACAGACAACCAGGTTCGATTGGTGCTGGTACGACTCCCGGTCGTGTCTATCCAGGAAAGCGGATGGCAGGACGATTGGGTGGAGAGCGAGTTACAATTCGCAAACTCACTGTAGTACGAGTAGACTCAGAACGTAACTTATTGCTGATCGAGGGAGCTGTTCCTGGTAAGCCCGGATCTCTTGTAAATATTCTTCCGGCAACCATAGTAGGTAAAAAGTCATAAGTCCGTCATTAGTCATTAGTCATTGGTCATTAGTCATGAATTCGGACAAAAGACAAAGGACAAAGGACAAAAGACAAAGGACAAAAGACAAAGGACAAAGGACAAAAAATGTTTGAGTGTGTAGTCAAAAATTGGCAAGGAGAGCAAGTCGGACAAAAAACGTTCGAGTTGAAAGTAGCCAAGGAAAAAACAGCGTCTCACATCGTTCATAGAGCTTTGGTGAGACAAATGACTAATGCTCGCCAAGGAACAGCTAGTACAAAAACTCGTTCGGAAGTTCGAGGAGGCGGTCGCAAACCTTGGCGGCAAAAAGGAACTGGTCGGGCTCGTGCTGGCTCGATACGTTCGCCATTATGGCGCGGTGGTGGTGTCATCTTTGGACCAAAACCCAGAGATTTTGAAGTCAAAATGAACCGCAAAGAACGGCAATTGGCACTGAGAACAGCATTTGCTAGCCGAATCGACGATTTGATTGTGGTAGAAGAATTTAGCGAGCAAATCCAACGTCCTAAAACAAAAGAGTTGGTAACTGCGATCGCTCGTTGGGGTGTGGCTCCAGAAAATAAGACCTTGTTAATCTTATCGGAACGCACGGAAAACGTATACTTGTCAGCCCGTAACGTAGAAAATCTCAAACTGATTCCTGCAGATCAACTCAACGTTTACGACCTGCTTCATGCTGACAAAATTGTTGTGACAGCGCAAGCTTTAGAAAAGATTCAGGAGGTATACGGTGGCTAAGATACCCCAAGAGTTTGACCTCCGTAAGCTCCCCGATCTTATTCGTCGCCCTATTTTAACTGAAAAGGCGACCATCTTAATGGAGCAAAATAAATACACTTTTGAAGTAACTCCAAAAGCGACTAAACCAGAAATCAGAGCGGCTATTGAAAACTTATTTGATGTCAAAGTCTTAGGAGTTAACACCGCATTACCACCACGCAAGAAAAAACGTGTTGGGAAATTTATAGGTTTCAAACCCCAATACAAGCGAGCTATTGTTACAGTCGCGGCTGGGGATGTAGAGAAGATCCGACAAGTTTTATTCCCAGAGGTCTAAGAAAATGGGTACTCGTTCTTTTCGCCCTTATACCCCCAGTACTCGTCAAGTCACCATTTCTGACTTTTCGGAAATTACAAAATCCGAACCAGAAAAGTCTTTAACAAGATCGCTCCATCGTGCAAAAGGTCGAAACAACCAAGGACGTATCACTACCCGTCATCGCGGTGGCGGACACAAACGTCTTTACCGGATCATCGACTTTAAGCGGGACAAGCGTGATATTCCAGCTAAAGTCATTGCTATTGAATACGATCCCAACCGCAATGCGCGGATTGCCTTACTGCAATACGAAGATGGCGAGAAGCGTTACATTCTACAACCCAATGGAGTGGGTGTAGGTAGAACAATTATTGCCGGATCCACCGCGCCTATTGAAAATGGCAATGCTTTACCCCTATCTAACATTCCCTTGGGTACTAGCGTCCACAACGTAGAATTAAAGCCAGGTAAAGGCGGTCAAATTGTTCGCGCTGCTGGTGCTACAGCTCAAGTTGTGGCAAAAGAAGGTAATTACGTCACTCTCAAGTTACCTTCCACGGAAGTCCGAATGGTGCGCCGGGAATGTTATGCCACAGTCGGACAAGTAGGTAACCTCGATGCCAGAAACCTCAGTGCGGGTAAAGCTGGTAGAGTTCGTTGGAAAGGTCGCCGTCCTCAAGTCAGAGGTAGTGTGATGAACCCAGTGGATCACCCTCATGGTGGTGGTGAAGGTAGAGCACCTATTGGTAGGTCGGGTCCTGTTACCCCTTGGGGTAAACCTGCTTTGGGTCTCAAGACTCGCAAACCAAAGAAAGCAAGCAGTAAGTTGATTGTACGTCGCCGTCGTAAGTCATCCAAGCGCGGACGTGGCGGACGTGAATCATAAGAAATTATGAAGTATGAAGTATGAATTATGAAGTACTTTCATACTTTATCCTTTATCCTTTATCCTTTATCCTTTACTATGGGTCGTTCTCTAAAAAAAGGTCCCTTTGTTGCGGATCATCTTCTAGAAAAAATTGAAAGACTGAACGAAGCTAACAAAAAAGAAGTTATTAAAACTTGGTCGCGGGCTTCGACAATCTTACCCTTTATGGTTGGTCATACCATTGCCGTTCATAACGGACGTCAGCACGTTCCCATCTTTATCAGTGACCAAATGGTGGGACACAAATTGGGCGAATTTGCACCTACTCGCACTTTTAGAGGTCACTCTAAGAGTGATAAAAAATCAGGTCGATAATTGTTATTTGTCCTTTGTCCTTTGTCCTTTGTAGCTGACAAATGACCAATGACGAATGACAAATGACAAAAATGGAGAAAATTATGGCAATTAATACTACTGAAGTCAAAGCGATCGCCCGATATATACGTATGTCTCCCTTAAAAGTGCGGCGCGTACTAGACCAAATCCGGGGACGCTCGTATAGAGAAGCACTTATCGTATTAGAATTCATGCCTTATCGAGCTTGCGATCCAGTACTGAAAGTCCTGAGAAGTGCTGCAGCTAACGCGGAGCACAACGCTGGCTTAAATAGAGCGGATTTGGTTATTACTCAAGCTTATGCAGATCAAGGCCCAGTACTGAAAAGATTTCAACCCAGAGCACAAGGTCGCGCTTACCAAATTCGCAAACCAACGTGTCACATTACTGTAGCCGTAGCTGCTGACCCAGACGCAGCAAAAGATTAAGAAATTTTAGAGGAAGCATTTGTGGGACAGAAGATACATCCAGTCGGTTTTCGTTTGGGAATTACCCAAGAGCACCAATCTCGTTGGTATGCAGACCCTAACCGCTATCCAGAACTTCTTCAAGAAGATCGCAAACTGCGTAAATATATAGAAGAAAAACTGGGTAGATCTGCTCAAAACAACGCCGGAATTTCTGAAGTTCGTATTGAACGTAAAGCCGATCAAATCGATTTAGAAGTTCGCACTGCACGACCGGGCGTAGTCGTAGGTCGAGGCGGACAAGGTATCGAAGCTTTGCGGACAGGGCTTCAACAACTGTTAGGTAGCAATCGTCAGATTCGCATTAACGTCGTCGAAGTACAGCGAGTTGATGCTGATGCGTACTTGATTGCTGAGTACATCGCTCAGCAGTTGGAACGTCGGGTTTCCTTCCGGAGAGTCGTTCGCCAAGCTATTCAACGCGCTCAACGTGCTGGAATACAAGGCATCAAAGTTCAAGTCAGCGGTCGCCTCAACGGTGCAGAAATTGCTCGGACAGAGTGGACTCGTGAAGGTCGCGTTCCCCTCCACACCCTACGGGCTGACATTGACTACTCTTACTGCACGGCTAAAACCATTTACGGTATTCTTGGCATTAAAGTTTGGGTATTTAAAGGAGAAATTATTCCCGGACAGGAAGAAACTCCACCTCCACAAGGAGGAACTCGCGATCGCGATCGAGGAGACCGCGACCGAGGAGACCGCGATCGCCCCCCTTCTCGCCGTCAAAATCGCCGTCGCCAACAATTTGAAGACCGTTCTAATGAAGGATGAATTGGGCAACGGGCATAGGGCATAGAAAATATATTCTTGACGTAGCCCAATTCCCAATCCCTAATCCCCAATCCCTAATCCCTAATCCCTAATTATGTTAAGTCCAAGAAGAACTAAATTCCGCAAACAACAACGCGGGCGGATGACCGGACAAGCCACTCGCGGAAGTAGTCTTAACTTTGGAGATTTTGCTCTCCAAGCTCTAGAACCCTCTTGGATTACCTCCCGGCAAATCGAGGCTTCTCGTCGAGCTA
>NZ_BAACAP010000230.1:0-106916 GCF_045865695.1 Scytonema hankhaensis NUACC26 | reverse complement strand
CTGGTCACTGGTCACTGGTCGCTGGTCACTGGTCACTGGTCACTGGTCGCTGGTCACTGGTCACTGGTCACTGGTCACTGGTCACTGGTCACTGATTGAAGTGTAAAATCGATAAGTACACTAAGCACAGGAACTGAAGAATGCTGGAATTATACCAGTTTGAACTGTCTCAGTACTCAGAGAAAGTGCGTCTGATTCTAGATTATAAGGGTCTGGATTACCGTAAAATTGAGGTAACACCTGGAATTGGACAGGTAGAGTTGTTCCGTTTAACAGGTCAACGGCAAGTGCCAGTACTAAAAGATGGTATTAGGTATATAGCAGATTCTACAGAAATAGCTAAGTATTTAGACTCAGAGTATCCGGATCGTCCCTTACTACCAGCAAACTCAAAGCAACAAGGTCTCACTCTATTAATTGAAGAATGGGCAGATGAGTCAATAGGGGCAAAAAGTCGCAAAGCATTATTTTCTGCAATTAGCCAAAATCAGACTCTTCGCAAATCTCTACTGCCAACTACAACACCAGATATTCTGAAAAGTTTTGTCCAAGGCGTACCTAGCGAATTGCTGCAAATTATGGGTGTAGGAGTTGGATATACTCCTGATGTTATAAAAAGTGCGCTCGCGGACTTAAAGCAAGACTTGGAAGCACTCACTCTATTATTGGCAGATAGTCCATATTTAACGGGAGATGAACCCACACTAGCAGATTTTGCTGTGGCTGGTTTATCGATGTTGTTAAAGTTTCCTGATGGTCCCTACTTAGATTTACCTGTCTCTCTTAGAGGACAGGGAGTCCCTCTATTCGCAGAAAATCCAGCATATGAACCATTTTTTAGTTGGCGAGACAGATTATATGCTCAATTTCGCAAGCCTCTAATAAGTTCCACTCTACCAACAACTCCGAGCGCTCCAACTTCAATTCAAATTGAATAATGGTTAGTGGTTAGTAGTTAGTGGTTAGTGGAAAAATAACTAACAACTAACCACTAACCACTAACTAATAACAAAAATTTAGTGCAAATTATATAGATTACATTTACAATGCAACATATGCAAGAAATAACAATGTAAAAATGAGTTTGGGACAGCCATTAGGTTCAGTTATACAAGGCTCTCTCATAGGGGGATTAGAAGTAAGATTGCACCCCGATATTTCTGTAGAAGATATGCGGGTAGGTAAATTTTTGGTGGTACAAGGGGTGCGATCGCGTTTCTTCTGTATGCTCACAGATGTCTCGTTGGGAATTGCCAATCAGAGAATCATTGCTAACCCCCCTAATTGGGAAGACACTTTTTTACGAGAAATTTTGGCGGGAGGAGGTACATATGGCACGATTACCCTTGCTCCAATGCTAATGTTTACTCCAGAATCTGAAGAATCTTTTTCTCCTACTAACGGGAAATCTGTAAATCCATTCGTTCCATCAACAACGGGTTTGGCATCATTTCAACCTCAAACCAGTACGACGATGGAATTGTTACCAGTAAAAACAATTCCCAGCCACTTTAGCCAAGTGTATGAGGCTTCTGTTGACGATTTTCGGCGAGTGTTTGGTTGGGAAGATGACCCGCAAAGGAAAAACTTTTCAGTGGGAAGACCGCTAGATATGGAAGTGCCAGTTTGTATCGATTTAAACAGGTTTGTAGAACGAAGTAACGGTGTTTTTGGGAAATCCGGTACGGGAAAATCTTTTTTAACAAGGTTACTTTTAGCTGGTACAATCCGTAAAAATGCAGCAGTCAATTTGATTTTTGATATGCATTCTGAATATGGCTGGGAAGCTGTCTCGGAAGGCAAACAATTTAGTACTGTCAAAGGGTTAAAGCAGTTATTTCCCTCAAAAGTAGAGGTATATACTCTCGATCCAGAATCTACAAAGCGTCGAGGAGTTCCTCACGCACAAGAACTTTATTTGAGTTATGACCAAATTGAGGTTGAAGATGTAAAGTTGTGCGCTAGAGATTTAGGTCTTTCGGATGCTAGTATCGATAACGCGAACATTCTCTACGCTGAATTTGGCAAGTCTTGGATTCTTCAATTGTTAAATATGACAAATGAGGAAATCAAGATGTTTTGTGAGGAAAAGCGGGGACACCAGGGTTCCATCACTGCTTTGCAAAGGAAACTTCTGCGACTGGATAATCTAAAGTATATGCGTGCTGCTTGTCCTCAGAACTACGTCAATCAGATGTTGCGTTCTTTGGAAGCAGGTAAAAACATTGTGGTGGAGTTTGGTTCCCAAGCGGATATGCTTTCCTATATGTTGGTGACAAACATGATTACCCGCCGGATTCACCAACACTATGTCAGTAAGGCAGAAAAGTTTTTACAGTCGAAAAATCCCCTCGATAAACCAACTCAATTGATGATTACTATTGAGGAGGCACACCGCTTTCTAGACCCCGCGACCGTACAAAGTACTATTTTTGGTACGATCGCTCGCGAAATGCGTAAGTACTTTGTTACCCTCTTAGTCGTCGATCAACGCCCATCAGGTATCGATAACGAAGTCATGTCTCAGATTGGGACTCGTATCACTGCTTTGTTAAATGATGAAAAAGATATAGACGCGATTTTTACTGGTGTTTCTGGTGCTGGTAGTTTGAAGTCCGTTTTGGCAAAGTTGGACTCAAAGCAACAAGCTTTAGTTCTCGGTCATGCTGTTCCTATGCCTGTTGTCGTGCGAACTCGTCCCTACGATGCTAAATTCTATGAGGAAATTGGCGATACTGATTGGGAGGAAAAGCCAGATACGGAGGTGTTTGCTGCTGCTGAACTCGCTAAGGCAGACCTTGGATTTTAAACAGCGAACAGTGACCAGTAACCACCTGACCAGTAACCACCTGACCAGTGACCACCTGACCAGTGAGCTTGGGATTGATTTTTTATAATACTTTGTGTAGTATATGTAGTATAGATGTTTGGGAATTTGTGATGGACTGCGACATACCCAACCTCGATCTGGTGGCTCAGCCAGGGAATGCCTTCTTTAGAGGCTCCGCCTCTTGTGCTAGGTTGAGTACGGGAGGCTGAGCCTCTGGGAATGCATTCCTAGCCTCTGGCTAGGAACGAGAGAAAACAAGAGAAAACTAGGAACGAGAGAAAACGAGAGAACGAGTGGGGGATCTGAGCAAACTTACTAACCAAGCTAGAACTAATATCTTTTCATCTGTAGTAGGAATGAGTTATAATGATGAACAAACACTTATTGGGAATTTTGAGGGCGGCTGACACTAAGCAAGTCAGAGTTCTAATCGAAAACTAAAGGCTCTTAAATGTGAAAAGTCTGTGTAACACCGTTTTACAGGAGACAAGTCGGCAAAGGTTATGTGAAGGTGTGTCCTTGGAAAAAAGTAAAGAACCACAGTAATGTAGTGCGATCGCTGTATGGACTTATTGAAGGAAACCTTACATAATGCTGAACATCAAGGTAAATTTCACGCTTGAAACCTTTATTCTGACACATAAACGTTTGTAGCGGCTGTCATGTGGCTCGATGGAAGAAAATTCAAAGCCTAACTCTGTCGTTCTCATTGTGGGTGTTGGCGAAGGAGAGTAACTACCAATTCTTAAATTTCTATTTCTAATTCTGAGATTTCGTAACATCCCTCCAAGATAAGAAGCAAATCAGTTCGGTTATCCGGCTATTGGAGGAAGACCGAAACGGGGGTTTTAGAGTCATTATAAATATATAAAAAATAATGCCAGAGTTTTCGTGCAACAAAAACGTTTTGCTTTATAATTGAAAGATTTAACTCCAGCTCTTTACGTTCGACAAAAACTGTCGTACCATAATGTAAGTAAAACTCATATCGACTTCATATTATATCCATTGCCGCCAGGGATTAAGGGAAACAAGAATTCTTGACGATCGCGAAAATGCTTGATAGCACTTCCAAAATGTGGAAAAGATGGGGAACTTACCTTAAGGGATGACCGTCACCACAAAATCTGTATATAACAGTTTGTTATTGGTAGTTTCCTGCATACGTAATAAGGAGTGCATTGCAATCCATTTTTGTCTTCATTATTTATTAACTTTGTTTACGGAATAGAGGAAAACGCACCGATGCCTACAGTTGATGCCCAAACCGAAAACCTTAACGCCAAATTCACGGCTGATATGGTGCGAACCTATCTGCGCGAGATTGGTCGTGTACCACTGTTAACTCGTGAGCAAGAGATTGTCTTCGGGAAGCAGGTACAACAAATGATGGCGCTTATTGAAGCGAAAGAAGCTTTAGAGAAAAAATTGCGTCACGAAGCAACATTACAAGAGTGGGCGGCTCACGTTCGCAAGACAGAAGCTGAGGTGAAGCAAATTGTTCACCAAGGCAAACGAGCTAAGCAGAAGATGATTGAGGCGAATTTACGCTTAGTGGTCGCTATTGCTAAAAAATACCAGAAGCGGAATATGGAGTTTCTGGATTTGATCCAAGAAGGAACTCTAGGATTAGAGCGAGGTGTAGAGAAATTCGACCCAACACGAGGTTATAAGTTCTCAACTTACGCCTACTGGTGGATTCGCCAAGCAATCACAAGAGCGATCGCTCAACAAGGTCGTACCATTCGTTTACCTATCCACATTACAGAAAAACTAAATAAAATTAAAAAAGTGCAGAGGGAACTAGCACAGAAATTGGGAAGATCTCCCTCTCCTGCTGAAATTGCCAAAGAACTCGAATTAGAACCAGCCCAAATTCGAGAGTACTTAAACATGGCACGTCAGCCTGTTTCATTGGATGTCAAAGTGGGCGACAATCAGGACACTGAGCTACAAGAGATGCTCGAAGATGAAGGTCCATCACCAGAGTACTACACCACTCAGGAGTTCTTACGCCAAGACTTGAACAATATGCTGGCAGAATTGACTCCTCAGCAAAGAGAAGTTTTAGCCCTGCGCTTTGGCTTAGTCGATGGAAACGAAATGTCTTTGGCAAAGGTTGGCGAACGCCTTAACCTTAGCCGCGAACGAGTTCGTCAGTTGGAGCATCAAGCTCTTGCTCACCTACGTCGTCGCCGCGCTAATGTCAAAGAATATGTGGCTAGCTAGAAAATGGCGATTGGCGATTGGGGGCTAGGGACTAGAAAAGATGCATTTTCATTCTCTCGTTGTCGGCGATCGCCCATCAATCTCTAGCTAGTATTTGAAAGTCATACATTAGTAGTATTCCTCCTGATTCAGACTGAATTAGGAGGTAATTTTTTATTGATAATTATTTTGACAAATACTCAATTTTAGACTTTACAAATAAGACGTGATGTGTTTTTTATTAAGAAAATGACTCCCTTTTCGCTCAAAAATTACCGCTTGTAGGGTGGAGCAATGCCTACCAATAGTTCACAGCATTGAGAGTACATATCAAATAGATAATTTTCTGTTAGTCCATGCAGGCGGACTTGGTTTGTATAGTAGCGAATTATATTCGCCCAAAACTTTTCAAACATCCTCTAAATGTGGTTGGCATTGCCCACCCTACTACATCCATTTCTGACCTGAATAAGGTGAGCACCTACCTTACATAGATTTTTTGCCTAAAAAAGTTAATCATTCTAGCTCTAAAGGAGAATAAAGAAGGAAATTTGAAAAGTTTTTAGTTCTTATCCGGAATTAACAAATTTGCTTTTGTAGTTTCATCTTGTCCAAAACACACTACCGAATACGAGTCATATACCAGTAGTAGTAGGAATTGCTAAAGATGGATAACTTAGCATTAACAATCCAAAATAAGTAGTAATTTGATTCCTTGATAGAAGATTTTTTTCCTAAATATAAATCAAACTATTGACGGAGACAAATTCATTACAGCTCGAGTACGGTAGATATAAATCATAGAACAAAGAACGCGGAAGTAAACTTTAGTAGGCAAGTAGGGTGCCTAATCATATGAAACAGCAATTTTCTTTACGTCAGATGGGATTTCCCCTTATTGGCTCACTTTTCTTGCTTGGATCTTTTAGTAGCCAAATCAAACCAGCATTTAGTAATGAGTCGGTTCCTGTAAGAGTAACAAATAGTTCGAGACAAGTCAAGTCTTTGACGACCCCAAGTGCTACTCCTCAAAGATTAGTAAGAAACTCTACACCTTCATTAAGATCTCAGATTCCACAAAAGGATGGAATATACTTATATGGTGAATCACCAAAACCCAGTCAACTCGGACAAGGTTACATTGTGTTTGAAAAGCAACAGGGTAAAGTGTTAGGCGCTCTATATACGCCTCACTCAGAATTTAGTTGTTTTAACGGCACTCTTGACTCAAGAGGTGAGTTGGCAATGACCGTAACTAGTTATCCCGGTGACAAAGCTCAGACTCAGATAGCTACTGCAAGTAGCGAGCCTCGTCTTATGGATGATGATGTAGCGCCTACCTATAACCACTCAGTTGTACTGCAAAAATATCATCCCATAAATGCAAGCGCAAACGATCGCCGGATTTTGCAAGCTTGTAAAAACCAAATATGAATCATGAATGATGAATTGTACTTTTCATAATTCATAATTCAGAATTCATAATTAATACTCGATTCCCGGCTGTGCTTTAATGCCTAGGTCTCGAAAAGGATGTTTGATTAACGTCATTTCCGTAACTAGATCTGCTTGTTCAATCAATGCTTGAGGCGCACCCCTACCTGTCAAAATAACGTGCGTATCATGAGGCTTTCGTTCTAATCCGGCTAAAACCTCTTCAATTTTTAAGTAGCCAAGTTTTAGAGCAATATTGATTTCATCCAATAAAACCAACTTGTAATTTGGGTTGCAAATATATTCTAATGCTTTTTGCCAAGCCGCAATCGCTTTTTCGATATCGCGATCGCGGTCTTGAGTTTCCCAGGTAAAACCTTCACCCAAAGCATGAAATTCTAACAAGTCTCCCTGCCAAATACTGAGGATGTTTTTCTCAGCAGGTTCCCAAGCTCCTTTGATAAATTGAATAATCGCCACTTTATAACCGTGACCTAGCGATCGCAACACCATTCCCAGTGCGGCTGTTGTCTTCCCCTTGCCATTACCCGTGTTAACAATAATTAACCCTTTTTCAGTTGACGCTCGGGCAATTCTCTGTTCTTGAATTTCTTTACGTCGCTGCATCTTTTTGCGATACTGCTCTGAGGTTAGGGAAGGATTTTCTCCTACAGAAACATCACTAGTTGTTTCCCAAATTTCATTGGTTGGCATGGCGATCGTCTTGAAATAGTGACTACATTTTATCGAAAGGTTGGAAACATTGCGGTTGAATTACAGATTTTCCTTTGCTGGTTTGGCAATGCCACTACGGACGAGATTAGCTTCTAGTTCCCTAATAAATCTAAAATCTTTTTCTGGTAGAGATTGATTTCCTCCCAAGGAGGGTTGTGTTTCTAGGAAGGCAAACGCTTGTCGAAATTGCTCCGGATTAGTTTCAATGGGAGAGTCAAAGTGACAAGAAATTATCCGTTGAATATCCCAAGTGGCAACTTTATCAGCCCAATGGAGAACTTGTTTAGGTGCTTGGGGAAGAATCAAAGTTTGTAAAATTGGTGCGACAAACGGACGCCCCCCAGATCGTAGGGCATCAAAGGAGTACTTCCAGTTCTCTTGCCATTCAAAGGGAAAAAAACCAAAGTATGCTTTTGCAGAGCGATCTGGTGCTTTAAAAGCATTGCTTACCATCTTTCCCCATCCCAACATTTTCAATTCGCTAGGATGGAAGTAGATAGCGAACAGTGAGATGCGTTGCCATCCTTTACGACGATTTGCTTCGTTATTATCCACCGCTTCCAGAGCGCTGTCCTTGGCATGAAAGAGCAAGGGGTATGGGTCTAATTGAACGATTGCAGGCGGATCTTCTGGGACTGAGAGTATAGTATCAGTCAAGAGTAGAGTGTGCGATCGCTTGTGAAACAGAGCCACTTCTACAAAAGAACCCCTTCCCAAGTTGATGTCCAACACAGCACAATCAAAGTCATCAGCGAAAGGAATTTGACTGCTATTTTCTGGAATAATGTGGGTTCGTTTGGCAGGAAAACCAAGCCAACTCAAAGGTAGGTTGACTGGGAAACTCCACTGATGGGGGGCAACAAATACCTGGGCTTGAGGAAACCGACGGGCAAAGGGACCAACGAAAACTTTATGTTCCAAACCAGAACTTGTTGGTAAAATAATATACTTAACATTGCCGTGCTTTGCCACCAGTTCCTTGACCAAACCTATACACTCCGGAGTTGGAGCAACGGGGGCGTAAATAAAAAGACCACCAGCAGAAAGCTTTATAACAGTCATGCGGATCGGTACAACAGTGTAGAGAGCACCCTGAACTTGTTCGAATGTCCAGATAGTTCCCTCAACGACTTCCCTACAGAGCGTGCGCCTCTTACCATAGGGGTAAAGCGGTACAATAGGCCAAAACGGCCACGACCAATCTTTTGGATTGGGAAAGGTTTCCATTTTTTGCTCCTGTCATTTAATTGATGAAGAATAGATATATTAATTAATTTGTATGAGTCTCAGCCAATCTCACCTCTATCTTTCTCCAGAAGAGTATTTAGAAGCAGAAAAATCGAGCTTTATTAAACATGAGTATATCCAAGGGCGAATCTACGCAATGTCAGGAGCAAGTGATGCTCATGTAACAATTACAACTAATCTTATAGCCCTTCTCAGAAATCATGTTCGTGGTACGGGTTGTCGTCTATACGCTACAGACATGAAAGCCCGCATTGAAGCTCTGAATATTTTTTATTATCCCGATATTATGGTAACTTGCGATCGGAGGGATTTGGATTGTGAGTATTTTAAACGCTATCCCTGTTTAATTATTGAAGTGCTATCGCCTTCTACTGAAGCTTTCGATCGAGGCGATAAATTTATTGACTATCAAGAATTAGAAACATTGCAAGAATATGTCTTAATTAGTCAAACTCGTCAGCGAGTTGATTGTTTTCGTCGTAATCCTGAAGGCAGATGGGTTCTGTATAGCTATAGAGGAAATCAAGAATTACAGTTAATTAGTATCAATTTTTCTTGTTCCCTAGCTGATATTTATGAAGATGTATCTTTTAATTAACTGATAGATTGAGGTTTTAGTATTAGTTTACCCCCAATCCATCAGGGGGACTAAGGGGGGTAAATCTAACTAACAACTAACAATTTAAAGTTTGATTAATCTTATTTAATAATTCTTCCATAGAGATAGAGCGGGGTAAGATTTGACAAGTCACTGAGTCTAAAACAGTCTCTGATGAATTTGCTTGGTTCTTGGTTTTCTGTTTAACAACAGTAGATTTCTCATTTTCCAAGTTCGTAGAATTTAATCGTTGGTCGAGTAGCAACACGGGGGGCAAATCGAAAGGCAATTTTCCCAAGGCTTTTAGGGCTGAGTGAACTTCTTTTGTAAGAGTAGACTCTCCCAAGCAAATCAGGAGCAGATCGATACTTTGGTGACGAATTTGCTGTAGCAGTTCTGCCCAAGAACGGCTCATTGACGCTTTAAAGCCAGCAGTTTGTAAGTACTGAATCAGCGCTTGAAACCACTCTGAACCACGACAAACAGTAAAAGGTTGTAACCCTTGTATTGGGCAAGAGTGATTTTCTCCAAACATACTACTTACAGCAGTTGCCTTTTCTACCTGATAAGTTTTCTTTTGAAGTTTTGTTTCTGGTAAATCTGGGAGTATTGTTAAATCGAGTACTAAGACGCTAGGCGGACAGCAAACTCCTGACGCAATTTGCAGAACAGATAATAAAGTGTCTGTTTTTTTGCCTCCATTTTCCTTTTCTGTTCCTAAAGGTGTTAGACAAGGAAATACGGAAAGCCCCGCTATTTGAGAAGCTGTTTGCGTTGTTGCTACATTACAAGTGACAAGAGGTAGAGCTGCTAACTGGGGGTGGAGATTGAGTTGTTGTAGCAAATTTTCTGCTTCTGGCATATCTACGTCTAGTAAAATAACATCAAATTGCCAAACCCGAGAAAGAAGTTCTGCCTGATCTATATTGTCTACTTCTAAAACTCGATGTTCTTGTAAAAATGGGTGCGAGGTGGGAGGTTTAGATTCGGGATTGACTAATCTTAAAATTCGTAATGGTGTTTTATGTTTAGGAATTTGGGCTTCATCTGGTTTTTGCTTCTTTTCTTCTGGTGCGACGCACAAACTTTCGATCAGTGGTGCTAAAAGTTGATGCTGTACTGGTAAGCTTAAAAAACCATCAGCTCGGTTGGCGAATGCTTGCTCTTTTTCTGCTCCTGTTGCTGTGACGACGACAGGGATATAACGACTGACTTCATCTGACTTCAGTAAGGTTAGCACATCCCATCCCGACAGTAATGGTACTAGAGGGTTGAGGAAAATAGCTTTAGGCTGTAAGCGACGTGCTTTTTCTACTGCTTCACATCCCGAGCGAGCAATGACGACTCGATAACCCAAACCAGTGAGTTGTTCGGTTAAATCTTCTACGTAGTGGGCTACAGCCTCAACAACCAACACTAAGCTGTTGTTGTGGTGAGGGTGGGAATTACCAATTCGGGATTGGTGATGGCGAGTTTTACCCACCGGGGAGGTTTCTGTTGTTGTGCGGACTGGTGGGCTTGGGGAAACAGTGTCATGTTCCCAGTTTTCAGTTTTCAGCCCTTGCTGTTTTACAGTCCCTAATTCCCACTCTCTAGTCCCTACCCCTTTTTGTGGGGGGCTAGGAGGGAGGAGGAGTGTAAACTGGCTTCCTTTGCCTTCGCGGGACAAGAAGCTGACATCACCGCCATGAAGTCGTGCTAACGCTCTGGTTAAGACTAGCCCCAATCCCGTTCCTTCGTATTGACGGGTGAGGGGATTTTCTAGTTGTTGGAATTTTTGAAAGATGAGATGCTGTTGGTGTTCGGGAATGCCAATGCCTGTATCCCAAACTGTAAAAGCAATCCAGCCTTCCCAATGACTAACCCATAATCCGATTTCACCACCTGTTTCTGTAAATTTAAAGGCGTTGGAAAGCAGATGCACTAACATCTGTCGCAAGCGCAATTCATCTGCGACTAACTCATTTAAACCTGGTTCAATGGAAAGGCTAAATTGGTGTTCTCTGACAGATGTTGTTTGGGATTTGGTGTTGATGGGAGTTTTTGTACTTTGGGCATGGATAACTTTTGCTTCGGAAACTGCGCGATCGCAAACCGAGCGAATCGTCACGTTAGACAGAGCGAGTTCCATCTGTCCTGTTTCCATGCGGGTCAAGTCTAGAATATCATTGACCACACTCATTAAATGGCGACCGCTTTGATGAATCAGCCCTGCATAACGGGCTTGACGTTCGTTGAGTTCTCCCAATTGCCGATCGACTAACAACCGCGATAACCCTAAAACAGCCGTTAGAGGGGTCTTGAGTTCGTGACTGATACAAGCTAAAAATTCATCCTTTAAACGATTGAGCTGAATGAGATCGGCATTTTTTGCAGCCAGTTCTTTACTAAGTTGCTGTTGTTCTGTCACGTCGGTTGCTAGAACGAGCCATAAATCATTTCCGAGTTCCGATCCCCGAGTGTTGAGTGATGTTGATTCAACACCCAAAGCTTTTAATTCAGGACTATCTAAGGGGATTTTAGCAAATTGCCAAACTCGTTCCTGACCGTTTTGCACTTCTACAATACAGGTACAAGTCCCCATTTGTCTGTTTAAGAAACATCGCGATGCGGACGTTTCGGGTAATGGTTGCTCTTGAAGGGTAGTAGGTGAAGACGCTAGTTTTTTAGAGTGCGCTCTTTGGCTTTTGGGAATAGATTGGATAACAACAGATGAAAGTTCTTCTTCCATTTTTGGGATACTGTTGTTTAAGGAATGAGCCTTGACAACTGTTTGAGGTGAATATTTCGATGGAGTTACTGCTAGAATTGCCTCCACTTGTCGCCTCACCCCTTCCGGATCTTTTAAAGCCCCTAACTGCTGCCACCATGCTGGATTTTGAGTGATGATTTCACCGCTATTTGTTTGCAACATCAAAGGCCAGGGTAATCGCTCTAGCAATTGTACTAAAGGCTGATGGATTTGTGGATGATGTGGTATGCGCTTTTGATAAAAAGTACGAGCTTTTTCAACGATGGTATCGCGATCGCTATTTTCCTTTGGCGTTTCAAATTGATGGAAAGCCAACCATTTTAACAGGCGTGAGTTATCTACCAGCCCTAAGAATTTGCTATTTGAGTCAATAAGCGCCCAATCTAAATTAGTATTCGCTGGAATTGTTTGAGAACGTAAAAACCCACCCAATTGCTCTATTTGAAATGTAACTGGGATTGTTTGTACTGGTTGCACTAACTCCCTGGCTAGTATTGAGATTGGTTGTTGTAAGTAGGAAAACTTGGATCGTTCTCCAACGTAACCAGCTAGCAGTAATTGTGGTAATAAGCGGGCAGAGTAGAGCAATCCCAGTAAGTATTGCTGCTTATCTAACACAGCAATCGCTTGACACTGTTCTTTCTCAAAAACATCCAGTACATCTGCCAGAGTTACAGTTTCTAAGCAGATGGGTACGGTTGCGATAAAATCATAAAGAGGGTACTTTAGCATTGACATATAGCGTGATAGTCATTCTTCTAGGGAAATCGCCTGTTAACATCGATCGCTAGTTAGCTGCCAATTAAGCCGACGTGTTTGTGTTTGAAGCAGTATCCTCTAGAAAGACACGAGCAGTTCGATTCTTTCCATAAGTTAACGCCTAATTGGCAAAAGCTTGGCTCTTCCTCACAAATCTTTTTGTAGGAGTTAAAAATGGTCAACAAAACGAATAAAGTATAAAGTTTTTCGGTGCAATGGTCAGAATGTGGACTAACTTGATTGACTTTACACTTCCCCCAAATTTGGAGTTGGGTTCAACACCACCAGAGATTTTTGGAACTGATAGCGATCGCTCTTAACAATTATTGCTCCAAAGATTCGTTTTAGAACCTTTAGGAATTATAATGATTTAGATTGCGATATTCGTTTATTTTCGTTTAAGTATCTTATTGTGGAGTGAAGCAAAAAAATCTATATTTAGATAGATGCTACTTATCAATAACCTAAACTGCCGTTATTGGTGTATTTCATTACGTTGCTGTGTTAGCCGTTTCAGGCGGCACAATACACGTATAAAAAAATACAAAATGCCCCAAGTCAGAACTCCAGCAGGTTTTTCAGCAAATGACAGGAGCCGAACAGCAGGCATTATTGCAACAAATCAAATCGGATTACCGTCAAATTCTTATAGAATACTTTACCATCTCAGATAAAACGTTAAACGAAAAAATTGATAAATTTATCAAAGCAGTGTTTTATGCTAATATTCCTGTGCCACAAATTATAGAAATTCATATGGAACTTATTGATGAATTTTCCAAGCAGTTAAAATTGGAAGGAAGGAACGATGAAGCCTTGCTAGATTACCGCCTGACATTAATTGATATATTGGCTCACCTGTGCGAACTCTATCGTTGTTCTATTCAAAAATAGGTTCAAGAAAGCATAAGAGAGTAAGAGCAGGCGGTAAGCAATCCTCTAAATCTTTAGCAATACATTGTATTTTCCAATTCCATGTTTACCTAGAGCCTGTATCCAAGCATATGAAAAATCTTAGAAAAACATACGTTCTCAAGCTTTATGTAGCTGGGAATACACCTAACTCAGTACGGGCATTGAAAGTACTTAAAAATGTTCTAGAACAGGAATTTCAAGGTGTTTATGCTTTAAAAGTGATAGATGTGTTAAAAAATCCGCAATTAGCAGAAGAAGATAAAATATTAGCCACTCCCACACTATCTAAAATACTACCTCCACCTGTTCGGAAAATTATTGGGGATTTATCAGACAGAGAAAGAGTACTTATTGGATTGGATTTACTGTATGAAGAATTAACAGAGGAAGAACACTTTGAACAATAAAGTCACGAGGGCAATGGGCAATGGGCACTCTTGCCATAAATTATTTCTTACTATGCCCGATGTCCTAATTATAAGTCCATCATTCACGGGAAAATCCTACAACCAAACACAAAAATGTCTCTATGTCTCTTTCCTATTTCCCAATCGCCAATCCCCAGTCCCCATTCTCTAGCTAGTGTAGCTTTAGATTATCTACAAGTAAAAGTATGATAGCTTATAACCAGAAAATATCAACAAAGTACTTTATCAATAAAAGCTAGGGTACATCCCTATTTGTAATTGTTAACAATGAGTGAAAAAGGGTACACAGAACCAAGCAAAACACCGACACTTGGAGGTGTAGAAAAAATTCGTACTATGATAGAGGGCTTCGATGACGTGAGTCATGGTGGTTTGCCAGTAGGTAGAACTACTTTGGTGAGCGGTACCTCTGGAACAGGTAAAACTTTATTTTCTCTTCAATTTCTCTATAACGGTATTAGTTATTTTGATGAACCAGGAGTTTTTGTTACTTTTGAAGAATCTCCAAGCGATATTATTAAGAATGCCTGTATTTTTGGTTGGAATTTACAACGCTTAATTGATAATGGGAAGTTATTTATACTTGATGCTTCTCCCGATCCAGAAGGACAAGATGTAGTTGGAAACTTCGATTTGTCCGCTCTGATCGAGCGCCTACAGTATGCTATACGTAAGTACAAAGCCAAACGAGTATCTATTGATTCAATAACAGCAGTCTTTCAACAGTATGAAGTTGTAGGAGTCATACGGCGGGAAATATTTCGTCTTGTTGCACGTCTTAAGCAACTGAGTGTCACCACAATCATCACAACAGAGCGAACTGAGGAATACGGACCAGTTGCTTGTTTTGGTGTAGAAGAATTTGTTTCTGATAATGTGGTGATTGTACGGAATGTTTTAGAAGGAGAACGCCGTCGTCGCACAATTGAAGTTCTCAAATTGCGCGGTACAACACATATGAAGGGCGAATATCCTTTTACAATCACGAATGAAGGAGTAAATATCTTCCCATTAGGAGCAATGCGCTTAACTCAACGGTCTTCTAATGTGAGAGTCTCTTCTGGAGTTAAAACCTTAGATGCAATGTGTGGAGGTGGTTTCTTTAAAGACTCAATTATTTTAGCAACAGGAGCAACGGGTACTGGGAAGACTCTGCTGGTTAGCAAATTTTTGCAAAATGGCTGTATTAATAACGAACGAGCCATCTTGTTCGCTTATGAAGAATCCCGCGCTCAGTTGTCCCGTAATGCCTCTTCATGGGGTATTGAGTTTGAAGAATTAGAACGTCAAGGTTTACTAAAAATAATTTGTACTTATCCCGAGTCAACTGGTTTAGAAGACCACTTGCAGATTATAAAGTCAGAAATTGCTGAGTTTAAACCGTCGCGTATTGCCATTGACTCTCTTTCCGCTTTAGCACGAGGGGTAAGCAATAATGCATTCCGCCAATTTGTCATTGGTGTGACAGGTTACGCAAAGCAAGAAGAAATTACAGGCTTCTTTACCAATACAACAGACCAGTTTATGGGTTCGCACTCAATTACAGACTCTCATATTTCTACAATTACTGACACAATTTTAATGTTGCAGTATGTAGAAATCCGGGGAGAAATGTCGCGGGCAATTAACGTATTTAAAATGCGAGGCTCGTGGCACGACAAAGGGATTCGCGAATACAATATTACAGCCGATGGTCCCGAAATTAAAGATTCTTTCCGGAATTACGAACGGATTGTCAGTGGTGCTCCTACCCGCGTTACTATCGATGAGAAAGCAGAACTTTCTCGCATTGTCAAGAGTTTTCAAGACGAGCGGAGTTCTGATTCCTAAAATTTGGTTTCGTCGTATTACGATTCTCAAACTTAGCATCGTGATATATTGTTGTTTTGTGGTGAGAAAGGGTTTCTGCCGCTATATTTTTGTGTGAGGGGATGCGGTGAAAGGACAGACAATTTTTTATAGTTTCTTACCCAGTGTGACAGTAGCAGTATTATCCACTCAAGCTATCCTAGCTAATACTGCACAAGCCACTGGTATGAGGTATGTTACCTCGCCGAACGTCTTCTCTTCGCTCTACGAAGACACTTCGGTTGCAATTAACATCAATTCTCGATTAGCGACTGCTATTAATAACAGTGCGGCATCTCAAGGGATGCCTTCCACAAAAAACGCAGTCGGTATTGTAAGGTCTGTAAGTGATGGTGGTGAAGTCGTATTGACCGGAAAAACTGGTGTACCAGTACGACGAATAGCAGGGAAGGTTCAAGGTGTACTTTTAGAATTTAAACCTACCCTAAAGCAGGTCGCTTTAATTAAAAAGATTCGTTCTGCTTCTAATACTCAACAGCAAAGTCACCCAGTAATTATTTCAGAGGGAGAACCAAAACAGAACGAGATAAGCCAGGTACGGCTTGCGCCAAGGGCGATAGCCGAGTACGGCTTGCGCTTCGCGATCGCATCTGCTGTTGAGAACTCAAACCCTGCTCCCTCAGTCTTGGAAAAAACACCATTACCTGCTAAACAGCCCATTACAGAGAAGAAAAATACAGATTCACTAGTTTTATCAAAACCTACAGAAACGGCTAAGACCAGGAAAGTTTTAGAAATCGCACAAATGCTGGAGAAAGTAGAATTTTGCCCGCGATCGGGAAAATCCTCGGTTGGGCGTTCTGCTTCTTTACTTCTGAAATCTTCTACCTGTGCGCCAAATACTACGGCTGTAAATCGATTAGCTCGAGCTGAGGTAACTGCTCAATCACCTAGTGAGTCAGTGAATGTCAAGCAAGATGCTTCTACGACACGCTCGCCCAGCGAAGCAGTTAATGTAACGCAAAATAGTAACTCTACTACACCTAGTACACCAGCAAATTCAATTTTTCGAGGCTTCATACAAGTTCCCGATTATCTCAATCCCAACCCAAATCCTTTGCAGTTTCCAACAAAGCCAGAAGAAGTTAGGATTCGAGGAACTCAGCCTATCACGCTAAATCAAGCTATAGAACTGGCGCGACGCAATAACCGCAATTTACAAGAGGATTTACTCAGGTTGGAACAAAGCAGATTTACTGTTAGAGAAGCGCAAGCTGCTTTGCTTCCCTCCGCTGGTTTGAGCGCTGATATTACCAGGAGCGGTCCGGGTTTTGCAGAGCGACAGCAAAATCCTCTGCTTCAGAACCAAAGCTCAAGTACGAGCTTTGGAGCGGGCGCACAAATACAATACAATATCTACACTTCAGGAAGCCGAGGAGCTAGTATTAGAGCAGCAGAGGAACAATTAAGATCGGCTGAATTTCAGGTGGAAGCCCAATCTGAAACGATCCGTCTCAATGTCACGACTCAATACTACGACCTGCAACAGGCTGATGAAAACGTTCGTATCAACCAGTCTGCTGTGACAAACGCTCAAGCCAGTTTGCGAGATGCTGAAGCTCTAGAACGGGCTGGTGTTAGTACTCGCTTCGATGTTTTGCGATCGCGGGTTAACCTCTCAAACGCCCAACAACAGCTCACAAATTCTCTATCGCAACAGAGGATTGCCCGCCGTCAGCTAGCACAGACCTTAAGTTTAGGGCAAGGAATTGATATTAGTGCAGCAGACCCTGTAAAATTGGCAGGTTTGTGGAATATCCCATTAGACCAAACTATTGTGCAAGCGTTTCAAAACCGCCCCGAACTGCAACAGAGCCTAGCACAACGCAATATAGCCGAGCAACAACGGCGATTGGAACTAGCACGGCTTGGTCCTCAATTGAGTTTAGTAGCTCGATATAACACCACAGACCAGTTTGACGATAATCAAAGTATTCAGGATAACTACTCCTTAGCCGTCAACGCCAGCTTAAACTTGTATGACGGAGGAGCCGCAAGAGCCAGGGCTAATCAGCAAAGAGTGAACATCCGCATTGCTGAAAATCAATTTGCCGATCGGCGCGACCAAATCCGCTTTGAAGTCGAACAAGCATACTCAGATTTGCAAGCTAACCTAGACAACGTTCAAACAGCAACCACTGCTGTAGATGAATCGAGAGAAGCCCTTCGTCTAGCACGTTTGCGCTTTCAAGCAGGTGTAGGGACTCAAACTGAAGTCATTGATGCTGAAAACGACTTAACCAGATCGGAAGGTCAGCGATCGCAAGCCATTTTGGAATATAATCGTTCTCTAGCTCGCTTACAGAGAGCAATCACTGCAAGAGCAAGTAGAAATCAGTGACCAGTGACCAGTGAACAGTGACCAGTTGATCCCCACTTATAAAGTAGGGGATTTGAAAAATTTCTTGTGGAACGGGCGTCCCGCCCGTTAGCGAGAGGGCAGGCGAGGACGCCCGCCCCACAATTCCGAAGAATCTATTTCTTGGATATCCCTAACAAATCATTTTTTTGTAAAGACGCGCTATGGCGCGTCTTCACGTATCAAAGAACATTTCCTACTCCCTACCCCCTACTCCCTCATCTAAACTACAATACCATCATAGAATAGTGTCATTTTTAGCCCGGTAAATATAACTCTGATGACAAAAGTTACAGCAAAAGAAATTGCACAATTTCGATCGCAATTAGCAGAAGACCCCATAGCAATGGAGACACTGGACTTAATTGAGGACTGTGAGGGGGATTTAGAAGATGCAGCGATGACCTTGGCAATTCGCTCCGGTCAAGAACCTGAAATCGCTAATTCCGAGTGGTTGGAAGATTTAGCTAAGAGATGGCGTTCTGTAATTTGTCAACAAGAGTTTCGAGACGACTTACTCAATGACTCTATTTCAAGTATGCTAGCTCATCTAAAAACAATGCCAACATTTCCTGGAATGCTAGCGACACCACTTTTAATGTACGTATTAAAACAAGGTGTAAACAATTTTTGCGAACCCCTTGACTTAGTAACCGATAACCCCATCACATCGTAGAAAACACCACTACTGGTAAGCTGTTTATAAGAGTAGAATTATTAAACCTAATTTTAGAACATGAATTACCTTGTTGCTGTTTTACCAGATCGCATCCAGGCAGAAGCAGCGTCTGTTGCTTTAGAAAAAGAGGACATAAAAGCTACAATTTTAGGTAAAGGTTATAAAAGTGCCGATGAGTTTGGCTTAATCGATCCTAACGAGCAAGCCCAAAAGCAGGCAACATTTATGGCATATTGGCTAGTACCATTTGGTTTTTTTGCTGGTACTGGTTTTAGTGTTCTTACTGGTTTAGACACCTTTGCTTGGGCGGGCGCGATTGGCAATCACATTATTGGCGGACTATTAGGTGCTGTTGCTGGTGGTATGGGTAGTGTATTTGTGGGTGGAGGAGCAGGTTTAGTTTTCGGGAGTGGTGACGCTTTACCTTACCGCAACCGTTTAAACGCTGGCAAATACTTAATTGTCGTTCAAGGTCCGGAAAATATAATTCGTAAAGCAAATCGTGTCTTGCGTCCGTTTGAACCAGAAAACATTCAAGACTATGCGGATTCAACAATTCGTTAGTAGGTTGGGTTGAGGAACGAAACCCAACATTTCATCGAATTATTGGGTATTATTTCGTTCCACCCAACCCATACAATACATTTGGCAATTTAAAATTTACTTTATAAATAACTTTTCATAATGTTACCAAGAGAAGAAATATTAAAAGGAATTGAAAATCGAGATAGCGTAGCTCGTGTTATCGATTTAGCGGAACAAGCGATTAAGACTTGGGAAGTCGTCTGTAGCGACTTTCTCTCGCCACCAGAGTTAGCTGAAGTTCAGCAGAGTTTTAGCCGTTTAACAGAAGTCCAGTTGGTGGCTTGGGGTGGATATCCACAAGCCGAACGTCAAAGAGTCGCTATTTCTCGTTCGGAAATACCCCTAGAGCGATCGCAAGTCGCGGTTACTGCTTTAGACATAGCAGGAAATTTTCTCTTTGATACAGCCACTCATCGCGATTTTCTTGGCGCAATGCTAGGAACTGGAATTGTCCGTGAAAAAACGGGAGATATTATTGTGTTGGGCGAACGCGGAGCACAAGTTATTGTTGTGCCGGAGTTGGTAGAATTTTTAGATATGAATCTCAAGCAAGTGCGATCGGTTCCTGTAAAAGTTCAGCCTGTGGATCTTAGTGAGTTGAAAGTTAGAGAACCCAAGAAGAAGGAACTGACAACAGTTGAAGCTTCCATGCGACTAGATGCGATCGCCTCTGCTGGTTTTGGAATGTCCCGTAACAAGATGGTTGAGTTAATTGATGGTGGAGATGTCCGTGTCAATTGGAGAGAAGTCACTCAACCGAGTGCTCAAGTTAAGACAGGGGACTTAATTGCTATACGCAGCAAGGGAAGACTAGAAGTTGGAGAAATTGCTGTAACCAAAAAAGACCGCTATCGAGTGCAATTGACGAGGTTCATGTAAATTATGAATTATGAATGCTGAAATTTTCATAATTCATAATTTATAATTCATAATTCTGCTTAAACTGTTTTTCCAAGAAAAAAAGCAAAGTTTGACGAGGAACAAAGCGGGCAAATTTGCTAATAAAGTGAGTGCTAAAACCGCCAATAACGACAGTAGAATAGCCCCTTTCTAGAGCTTTTAAAGATTCGCGCACCACTTCTTCAGAAGTTGACATCCCACTAGTTTTAGCTGCTAAGACTTGGGGAAATTTAGCCTCGGCAAAAAAGTTTGTCTCAACTGGTCCCGGACAAACTACTAGTACGCGCACGCCATAAGGTTTATTTTCTGCCCAAAGTGCCTGACTAAAATTGAGAATAAACGCTTTGCTAGCTGAATAAACAGAAACATATGGTATTGGTTGAAACGCGGAAAGAGAAGAGACATTAATAATACTTCCAGAACCGCGTAGCCGCATTCCTTGTAAAAATCTATGAGTTAGATCGACTAATGCCAGAACATTTAACTGTAGGATTTTGAGGTGTCGTTCTCTATCTCGTTTAGTAAAGTCACCATAGTCCCCAAAACCCGCATTGTTAACTAACATATCTACTGTTAATCCCTTTTGAGTGACTGTATTGAAAACAGTATCAGTTGAGCCAGGTTCTGTGAGATCCGCAGTAATAATATCTACTTGAATATTATGTTTTTCTTGTAAGTATTTAGCTAATTGGTTCAGCTTTTCTTCCGAACGAGCAACTAAAACAAGATGCATATTGCGGGCTGCTAATTCCTCTGCAAAAGCTTTACCAATCCCACCAGAAGCACCAGTAATTAAAGCAGTAGACATTTTAGAGCTTAGAATATTTTTTTAACCATTTTATAGATACTAACAATACGAAAAACAAGTTTTAACCATCTAGAGTTATATACCTCAAAGATTGCGATCGCTCATAAATTTCCCCGTAGGGTGGGCATTACCCACCATTTGATATTGGTGGGCAATGCCCACCCTACTGTATTTTTTCTTTGAAAAATGGGAAGACTAAGCTTAATATATACCAAATATTTATATGTACCGTCTTAACAATCGAGCCTTTAGAATCTTGCGTGATGAAGCTAAAAGATGTAGTAGCAATGATGAAGTGAGCAGAATAGAGCGACAAATTTGCATGAAGCGTCTGGAAAAACTTCGTCACGAAAAAGGCGAACCAGCAGATTTTGATGAACTTCGAGAGGCAGTGATAGATGTCTACCCGCAATTCAGCGAAAAGGTTTTAAAACAAGCTGTGAGAGCAAATCAACCATCGGGCTTTTTCAGTAAAGTCAAATGGGTAGCCATCCTGATGACAAGTGCAGCCGGAGTACTGTGGGCGGTTAATTTGCCCTATCCCATGATTCGCTGGCCAGTTGCTAGAAGTGCGCCAATACTTCTATTACCTAGTTTTATAGGTATGGATTATCACTATAAAGGAGCAATGAACTCTGTTGAGCAAGCAGACCAATTGGTTAACAAAGCTACCAGCTTAGATGATATTAAGCTAGGTGCAGGCAAAGTCAAACAAGGACAACATCACCTCGATAACTTACCAATATGGTTTTTGGGATACTATCCCGAAGCTTATTGTAGTTTGTTCAGTTGCACTTGGCGTTTCACTCTAGATGAGTTTGAGCAAGCTCGACGTCATATAGCACGTATGGAAGCCGTGGTTTTTCAAGAAGAAAATGCTTTTAAATCTTTGGAACGATCGGAACAAGCGCTTCAGGTTGCCAAGCAAGAGTACGAGCAGGCGAAGACTGTACAAGATCAGAAGAAGTCGCGCTCCTCAATTCAAAAAGAAATTGACCATTTAGAGCAGATTCCCAAACAAACATTAGCAGGAGAACAAGCACAAACAAAATTAATTGCTTACAAGCGCGATTTTGGAGAGTTTACCGTTGCTGTTATCGATACCGATAACGGTCAAACAGGTACATTAATAGAAGCTGCAAAAGTATTTGCATTACAAGCGGCACAAGCATCACAAAATCCTCCACATCCAGCACAAAAGTGGCAGCAAGTAGAACGCTTGTGGACAGAGGCAATTAACCGACTTGAAGATATTAAAGTCAATGAACCTAATTATTTAGAAGCGCAAAAGCTACTGGCACAGTATCAAACAAACTTAGGAATTGTGCAACTCCGACGAGAAACAGAAAGCGAGTCAAAAGAAATTCTCAAGCAAGCAAACGAACAAATTCAGAGCTTGATTGCCTCCCCTCCCTCAGCACCCAATCAGCTAAAAGCTGAGATCCAAGGAGTTATCAACCAGTTGAAAACTGTTAAACCAGGGACTACTGGTTACGCGGATGCCCAACAGTTAATAGCTTCAGCGAACAATAAACTCAAGCAAATCCAGGCAAAATAGCCCCGTTTACCTCTCATGGTCACTGGTCACTGTTATGATTGGACTTGCCAAGTTAGAAAACGGCGTGTTATACTCGTTCAAGTCCTTAAGGACGTATAGCTCAGTTGGTTAGAGCGCTACGTTGACATCGTAGAGGTCACTGGTTCGAGTCCAGTTACGTCCATTTTATAATGTCCTTACCAACGCTTGCTACGATGTCAACGTAGCGCCCCAACCAACTTGTTTTCTCTCAATTTTCTCTCACCTCAATCCAATGTATCCCGAAAACAGTAAATAGGGGTATTAACTCGACTTGAGAGATATTTATCACTCATCAGCAAATTAATAAGCTATTCCTATAGCTATCCGACTAACCTATTTGATAAGTTGATATGCTCAATTTAGATATGTACTCGTGCTACATCAGCCTGTAACCCCTCTGTTTTGAGTTTCAGGTATCAAACCACAATAGCTTCAGATGGACAGTTACAGAGGTTTCTAGAGGCAAGTGTTGACAGTAGTGTCACTGTAGCAACAAACAGGTGGTAGAAAAATGTGTTCTACCACCTGTGTGATTAAGTAACGGTATTGAGTGTCGTGTTTGTTTATGAGTTCACTACCTCATCAATGAGAAATTCTAGGTAGCTCCAGTCCTCATTGTCTTCGTCACCATTGTCATCGTTGTTTTGTTCGTAATCGTTTTTTGGGAAGTCTCGATCTTCATAGTCGTCATTGTTATCAGTATCATTTAAGAATGACATTTGTTTTTGTTATGAGTATGTGAACAATATGATTCTATTCTCCGATCGAAGATAAAACTAAAAGCTTAACAATTGTTAGGTATTATACTGGCACTACGGTATATAGAACGAGGTGCGACCAGATCAATTGAAGTATCAACTATGGAAATGTTACAGAAGCCTGTATACTAGTACCTCCATTGATTAGCTCTAGTAAAGTTGGCTCTCAGTGCGATCGCGATTGCATACCTATAGTGATAGTTACTTGTTAATTGCAGTAGGATAACACTTGGATTACAAAACTATTACTTGTCAGAGGTAGAAACATAAATAGCGGTGTTTGCTAAATATCAGTTTGGAGCTAAGAATCCCTTATATCACTTTCTTCCTCTTCTGTTTCCTCAATTTCTGGTTCCTGATTATTCAGCAAACAAGACCAATCAACATTATCGATATCAACTGAGTCTTCGTATCCGTCAGCTTTGAGTATTTCTTTTATCAGTTCTTCTACTGTGATTTTACGAATTGCTGCTTCTTGACGTAAATCTTTACAAACCTCATTCCAATTATCAGCATTACTCACTCTGTCAATCAAAATTGCCTCAGCCATTCGAGTCTTTGATACACCTCTGGTATGACCCCATAGAGATAAGCGAATCTCTTTGACTATAGGTAGATTGACCGGGAACCTGCGATCGCGTTTCTTGACCATTGTGCTATCAAAAATTCAATATGATACCAATTTACCTCTATTTGGTTTCCTTTTGGTATCAAAATTGTGACTTTTATTGTACTATTGCTTTTGAGCATAAACTGTTGATTCTCTGGGGAGTGCGTCAACACCCCTCAGAGACTTCCTCACATCAGTCATCACCTGTTGTGAGGTAACTCCCATGCGTATAGTAGACAGACAAAGGAGCATAACTATAATGACAGAAAGTCTAGGCACTGCGATCGCTACCCCTGAAGTTTCAGAAATAACCTACAGTCCTGTAGCAGCAGCGATCGCGCAAATCAAGATGCAGGATATACCGGATGGTAGAAAAAGAGCATTAATCAAAGCTGTGTTGCAGCGTCAGATAGTCGCAGGTAAACGTGGAGGTGGACGGCACTAGCTTCGCTTGTTTTTCTACCTCTCCCATCAATTGCATCATGTAAATCACACCCGGTACTTGCCGGGTTTTCTTGTTATGAACGAAGATTACTACAGAGTTGAATTAGCTGCTGGTATCACAGCTTTTGTGCGTGTCGATCCTGGTAAATTTACAATCGCAAGAGTTAGTCAGTTATGGTAAATGGACAAGATTCCTTCGGATGCCAGAGTATCTGACCTTGTTTATTCATTGGTGCGACTTTCAGACCTGTGAGACTTTACCAGTTAACGTTAATGTGTTTGCTCGTGTCATTAATTGTAACTAGTTTAGATGGTTTGATTCCTGTATTGTGAGCTATGCCATACAGGGATAGAAAACAAGCAATTTCCGGATCGACTTCTATTTTTGTACTTTGTACATCGGAAATAAGTACTGTTTTGGATACTGTTACTAACACTTGTGTTTTCTTGAGTATATGACCATCAAACACAAGCCTATCTTTTACTTGGTATTCCATCTGTTGAGTATCTTTGTACACGTTCACTTGTTTGTGCTGGTAGCGTTCTAGTTCTGTGTACCAAAGTACTGTTTTAGTGGATTTATCAGCCTTGTTTTTGACTTGTTTCTTGTGTACAATACCTATTTGCTCAATCTTACTATTGGGGTGTCTGATACCGATATAACCAATAATATTATCCCTTTGTATTCCCCATTTACTGAGAGTACTATCTAACCATTCAGGATGAGACAACATTCCATACTGATTAATTTCTAGTTGATAACTTTTGAACATCAACACACAATCGCAATATTTTAGTGAATGAATAGCAATAAGCTCTGTTTCCTCCGATGTAACTTTTTGCGATAGTGCTACCCATGAATCATTCTGTCCTAACACAGTATCTCTAAACTGTATGAATGGTAGGGATTGATAGTTATCTTGCATCCATCTGGTACGTTTATCACTGTCTTTTATTGCATCGGCATTTTTAAGCCAATTATTGAGATTGACTTTGAATTCTTGAAACATTGCCAGATGGTCATGTTTGTTTAACTCAAGTGTGGTAAAACAATATTTTGTCATATCGAGAGCTAACCTACCTACTTCTGACTCATTCAATGGTCTTCTGTTTTCCGCTATACTCAAATGTTCATCATATAAACGAATAACACTTCTAGCGAGTTGACAAGCTTTTTTGGCTTTATATTCGGCTATCTTGATGGATTCATCGCTGTTGTTGGCTACATAGCTATCAATACTATGAATGGCTATTTCTTCAGAAATTAATGAGTTTTCTAATTGAGGTAAATGTCTCAGTTGACTACTATCTTTACCATTATGGTGAATTATTGCCTTGTCTCGCAACTTGATGTAGTTGTCATAGGTAAGTTTTTGCATCATACCTACGATATCACTACGGGATACGTTGTTTTGTACTAGGTATTCAGTGATTGCTGAACTGATTTCAACCAATACCGAATCCAACATATCAGGATTGAGTCTTCTAGTATGCTTACGCACTGTTGAAAGAAGAGTTTTGATATTCTTCTTTTTATCGTGTAATTCATCCTGTTGATCGGCACTCAGCTTGTCATTGCCTAGATGATGTTGCTCGTCTTCATGATGCATTTCTTCTAACTGATTATTAATTATTGGAAGTTGAACGTTAGCAACATCTCTATTTATGTTTATTACAGAATTAAATTGTTCTACCCAAGAAGTGGAAACAATTACTTTGGCTGTGAACTGACAAATAACATCTATATCTTTTCTTCCTATCTTTTGTCTGAACAGCTTATCTTGTTCATGTTCGTATAGTTTGTAAATGCTGTAATGTAGTAGGTACTCCAACAAATTCAAGCTAGACTTGACACACAAGTAATCTATTGCTTCTAGAGCTATTTGCTGTTGCAGTAAAGTTCGAGCATCTTTTACTTCTTTGTGAAGAATAGTAAGATTATATGTTGCCTCCAGTTGCTTGTGATGAGTTAGAAAATATCTTGTACAAGCATTTGTAATGCTATCCATTGTTTGATTATTGTAAGATTTTACTGCACGAATCCAATTATTAAATTTCCCATCATCAACAATTTTCTCTTTTCCAATAGCAATCATACTTAAGAAGCTCTTTTGAAATATCTCTAGCCTTTGTCCTCTATCTTTAATGAAGTTACTGATTGCTGTACTATTACCAAATGATGATACTCTCAGTTCACATTGCTCCACTTGTCTAGCATTAGTGGCATGAATATGAGCGAAATGAGGTTTTCTATACTCACCTTGTTTTAGATAAACAGGTTCTCCACATACAGGACAACGTAACTTTAAATCGTTATAGGAATGAAAATCGCATTTATCTGCATAAACTCTTTCGCCACCTAACTTCATTGAGATTGCGTAATCCATATCCAATTGATACAGTCAAATTTTATGTTGTTTATAACACACGTTTCTTTGAAATGCCAGTATTAACCCAGGCTATCGACAGTTCAAGGAAATGAATAAACAGTACTTCGTTACTTGCTTTGGATATGTAGGATTGACACTACACTGTGTAGACTTTGGTGTAGTGTTTAAACCCTTATACTGACTGAGTTGTGTAAAGTGTGTAGGATTATTGATATATCTATACGTAATTTTCTGATTTTATTTCCAGGTTAGAGCATCATTCCTTAATAAATATAAAAGGAATAATACTCTAACCCTACACAACCTACACAATGCTTACCCTGACTGAATTGTGGTACTACACTCTACCCTTCACTGTGTAGGTTTGACTCTACACTGCCTGCTAGTGGTGAAGGCAGATCATCGTCCTTACCAGGTTCCCGCAATCTCAAGCCCTGAATGCAATAACCTTTGTTACTACGAACTTTTTCTACATCCTTCCATCCCATAATAGAGTTGCAAAAATTCAGTAGATTGGGGCTAAAATTAGGCGAACTTTGAGCATAACTACCAGACTTACGACACCATTGTGTATAGCTACCAAATAGAGTTTTGGTGTCTTCTTTATTATTCCCTACTGGACTTTTACTTTTTTCCTCTCGGATAACGCACTCATCAATCCAAACAGCCATAGGATTACTAGTCAATTGTTGCTCCAAACTATGTTGAGCAAGTTCTGGGTTATCGGCTGCATTCCTCAATACTTGAGTAACTGTTTCATCAGGGATAGCCAGTAAATATTGAGTTAATGCGTTTAACTCAGGTTGAAACTCTTTTTCTAAATCTCTACGCTTTGTTTTGTCTACAGTGTGTTTGAAGGAAACTAAAATGTGTCTCCTTGTCAACCAAGATGAGTTACGAGTATCAAACACCAGGTCATTTGATGCCATGATGACCATACCATCAAATTTGAATTCAAATCCTGGTTTACCTTTCTCTTCTGCCGAAATCATGTCTTGTCCTGTGAGCGATTTGAATTTTTGCAAGTCTCCCTTGTACCTATCTTGGTCTGGAAATACTACTAACCTTTTTTTGAAAGCATTTGCTGCTGAAAATCGCTGTCCACATAACTCTGCTAAAGTCATTGTACATACGTTGCGATCGCCTATCAAAGATTGTGCAAGTTGAACAAATGTACTTTTACCCGTGCCACCAGAACCAAGTAGATGCAAGAACTGTTGGAGATCGGCACGACCTTTTAGAATTGCAGCCAAATAACATAGTAATATTTCTTTGATTGATGGTTCGTTGTTGGTTACCTCATTCAACCACTTATCAATCTGTGGAAACTCATTACTAGAGTTATCGAATTCACGTGGCAAACACCAAGTAAATCGATGAGCTGGTGAATGCTTAAGAGTTTTTCCTGTAGCTATTTCCAGAACACAATTCTGAAATGGAAGTAACTCTGTAGGTGGTTTTTCTACCCAATTTCTCTCCATCAATTTAACTCTCATTTTATGGATGATGTTACTTATATAGCTAGAAGAACCATAACCTGTAATATTTCTTTGTTCTAGCTCTTGATTGACTATTCCCTCAAGATAATAGTCATGGACTTTACTCCAAATACCGGAGGATTTTTCCAATTCATAATACATCCAACAGTTAGTCTCAATATTAAATATCAATTTACCTCTGTATTGTTCAGCTATCTCTTTACCAAGAATATCGGCTTCTGGACAACCGCCTGATTTCTCCTGAGAGGTATTGGCAATTCCAGCATTATATTTTTGTGGATAGTGAACTGGCTCACTCTCTGGCAATAATAGCGGCGTTGAAGCGTAATTATCCTGTAAACAATCCATAATTTCTGAGTTTTGTTTATCATCAAAGCTGTCTACACTTTTGTTAATCATCTCTATTTTGTCCTGAAGTTGCGAATTTGATAGGCTCAAATAATCAAAACAATAAAGAATGCAAAGTACCAATACTTCATACAGATTTAGTATTTCTTCTCTATATATTTCGATATACTTTGTAACCAAACCAATCAAACGTAACACGGTAAAAATGAAATGGCTAGATTTGTTAAATAAGTCTTTTCTGAAAAAAGTGTCACTAAAATTGGATATTGACTTATATGTCAATGAACAGCTAGTTCATTGCCACAAATCATACTGTTGTTATATCCTGTACGATGTTCGTGCTATCAAAACGTGTGTTGACTGCTATGAATCAATAGATATAGTTCGTTGTTATATAAATAGGTGATTTGCAGCGTTATAAAACCCTATGTTGATTGTGATTAATGAAAACGTAGTTCGTTGTTGTCGATAAACAATGTGTTCGTTAATAGCGTTATCAATTACCAGTTGCGATCGCAGTGAGAGTTATGTTAGTTATATGCAGTATGGTTGTGTGCTGTTACATAGCATAAGAACAAGGGATAGTATTGTATGTTTCTACCCCTTGCTACGGTATGTTAGATAAGCGTTGTTCGTGCCAGTATGATGAATGCTGTTATAACTCTGTTACTTTTACCTGTGTTAGCGTACTAGCACTATCCTAGTTATCTCATCTTCATACACGTTGTATATTGCAGCTAGTAATTTGATTGACTTCTCATCAGTACATCCTAGCTTTTGAGCTATAGCAACTGCTGATTGTAACGGAATCGCTTGGTTAGTGGACTGTGTTAGTAAATCGAGTCTAGTCTTAGTGGTTTGGCGTTTCTTGTACACTGTGTCATTCATTGTAGGACTGTGACCTAATGACATAGCTCTTTTTTCTAACGGTATTCCCGCCATCATCCCATTGAGGTTAGCTAGGTGACGTAAGGCATGAGTTTGAGTGAATCCTATTTGCTTTGCCCATTTAACCAATCTTGTATGAGCTTCTTTAGCGTGCTTTTTAGCTATGGTTTCAGGATTATTACTTTCAGGGTTAATGTTTGGTAGTTTTCCAGACTTAATCTCTAACTTCTCAATCAAATCAGGATGAGTCGGTGGAATTAACGGAACAGCTAGTCGATAACCAGTTTTAGTAGTAGTACCTAAATTTGTCTCATTCCCCACAACTGCTACCATATCTCGGTTATTTGGGGCATTTAATGCTGGTATTGTTACTCCATCCTTGGTTTTGAATAGCTTGTCAATATTCTGAACTGCAAACACTTCGTTAACTCTCAATCCATATATCACTTGCATTGAGAATACAAATAACCATCCATTTCTAGATTCAAGATTGTATCGTTTGTCCTTGACTGGAATATCCAAGACCGAATCTCTGAATCTCAGGTAGTCATCAAGCGAAATACTTTGTAAATCTTCTCTAAACTTCGTTTGAGTTACATTGATCTTGCTCAACTCATCGCGTAGCTTGTCATTCCCTATAACTTCACATAGTTTTTTCATAGCACAAATGCAAAGTTTGTAACTCTTAGCACCTCGTTTCTTAGTGCTAATGACTGTCATAATATCAGTTAAATTTACTGAGTTTTCTGATGGTAGCAGCTTGTAGAAACAATAGTAAACTTCATACCAACATGATTGATGGCTAGGGTTGTTTCTATCTCGCTGTTGACGCTTCTTGGTGTAGCTATTCCAGTAATTATCTTCTACTAACTTGATAGCTTCACCAAATGTAATCAGGTCATTCTTGACAACGTTCTTCTCTAGAATAGTTTCGTCATACCAAGCCCAAAACTCTACTTCACTGCTAAATTTAGTCAATGCTTCACTGACCTTGTGTGCTTTCTCTAGTGCCTTGACTATCCCTATCTCAGTGAAGTCACAATTGCAAGCCTTGGCAGTTCGTTTATCACCAATCTTAAACTGTAGTAGTACATATGTACCAGATGTTTTGACTTCCCGTTTCAGTCCTACACCTTTGGGTGTTTGCTTCTGAATCTCTTTGAAGAGTGCTAGTAAGCGTTCATACCCGATTAAATGTGACTGGATATTTGCTGCTGTAAAAGTTTCTCTCACTTTTCTCTCAATCCTGTTGGTCGAATAACCGTTTTTGAGAGAAAACCAGGAGATAGCAAGTCTTTAAGATGTTAGTTCCGTCTGGTCACTGGTTCGAGTCCAGTTACGTCCATTTTAAGTCGTACTAGTCTAATCAATCCCAATCTCGATGTAACGGGTCGATTGGGATATCTGGATCGATCTCAATAACGGTGATTTTAGCATTCTCCACTACCGTATTTCCCATAATTGTATTGTGCATTGCCTCAAACTTCGATTCTTCCTCTGCAATGCTTTCGTAGTGTAGAATTACGTGGTAACGCTTCGGAATTGGTTCTCCAGACTCCGATCGCTCCACTAAGTCCCAATCTATATTTTGTCGTTCTTCCGCCATCCGGCGATACTCATCAGCTAGTTGTTCTAAGGCGATGGCAATCGCGTGTTCCTTTGTTTGACCATAGCATTGCAAGTTTTCTCTGGGAAAATTAACCAGAGACGATGAGATCTGGCAAATGTACTGTCCGTTGTCTTGAGGCTGTACTGCGAGCATAATGCTTCCAGTTATGCGATCGGGATTCACATCAGTCATATTAAACGTGCTGAAACATTCAGGATAATGTGCTTACGATTAAATTGTAAGCGGTCGCTATATTGCCCTTCAGTAAATCCTTGGATAAAACAGTGAATGCAAGCCCACCCAAGCTGTATTTCGCAAATCAAATAGGATTGCTATATTGATAAATTTTCTTAATAGAAGTGCAAGCATTTTATTTATAATGCGATCTAGAAAATCTTAGTGCGATCGGCTGGTTACAACCATGGCTCACCACATTCTCAAAGCCACAAAGGAAACCGTACATTTAGGTGGATTCTCTCACTTTTTGCAACCAGCCCTAACAATTGATTCTGGTGATACGATTGACGTAGAAACTTATTCTGGTTATTACATTTATGACAAAGCACCACCAGAATTTTTGACACCAGGATTCCTCGACATTTGTCACAATCTTCCACCAGAACGCAAAATTGCAGCAGGACCGCATTTACTAACAGGACCAATATATGTGCGGGATGCAGAACCTGGGGATGTGTTGGAAGTGAAGTTAGAAACAATTACACCAAGCTTACCTGTAGGTTTTAATGCTATTCGTGCAGGTTGGGGGGCTTTACCGCACCTCTTCCATCAATCTGCTTTAAGATTTATACCTCTCGATTTGGAGAACAAGATTGCAGAATATCCTCCCAGTAGCGGTATCAAAATTCCCCTCAAACCCTTTTTTGGAATCCTCGGTGTCGCCACATCAGATTCATCTCGAAGTTCAGTTCCTCCTGGTTGCTATGGTGGTAACATTGATAATCGAGAACTCCAAACTGGTTCTAGAATATTTCTACCTGTTTTTGTTCCAGGTGCATTGTTTTCTATTGGGGATGGTCATTCTGCACAAGGTGATGGTGAAGTTAATGTTACGGCAATTGAAACTTCAATGAATGGCACTATTCAATTAAAACTTTACAAGAATTGGCAACTGACAATACCAATTGCTGAAACCCACACAGATATTATTACAATGGGATTTGGTGAAACATTAGATGAATCATTAGAACTGGCTTTAAAAAATATGATTCATTTCTTAGAATGTTTCGTTCATTTGACGCCTGAAGATGCTTACATCTTATGTAGTTTGGCTGTGAATTTTCGGATTACTCAAGTAGTTAATAATCCACAAAAAGGCGTTCATGGAATGCTACCTAAGTCAATTCTACCTAAAGATTTTTTCTTTCCTTGGTCACATAGGTAATACCAGTTCGCGAACAACTATAGCAATCCTAAGAAGTTGTTTGAAAAGTGGTTAGTTGTGATTTTTATCACATTATTACCCCCCTTAATCCCCCCTTGTAAAGGGGGGAAACAATACAAATTCGGTTCCCTCCCCAATACATCGGTTACGGTTAGGGAGGGGTAAAAAATATTTGATACATCAATCATGACTTTTCAAACATCCTCTAAGGGAGTAGGAATAATTGCGGTTTATGATTAGAGTAATATGAGTCATCTACCAACCAGATTTTATGTCTAATATTCTCATCCAATTATTGGTTATTGGTTTTGCTGCTGGCGTTGCTGGCGGTATGTTTGGCATTGGAGGCGGTGCAATTATGGTACCTGCAATGGTGCTGTTGTTAGGTTTGGAGCAAAAATTTGCTACTGGGACTTCTATCGCTGCTCAAGTATTGCCAATTGGGATTTTAGCCGCATTAGTCTATTATCGAAATGGCAATTTAAATATAAAGTATTCACTACTTATTGCGTTGGGTCTAATAGTGGGGAATTTTTTTGGAGCTTTATTTGCCAATCAACCCTATATAAGTAGTGAAACTATGAAAAAAATGTATGGAATTTTTTTATTGCTCATTGGCTTGCGCTATTTATTTGTGCGTTAACAATAGCTAACAATTATGTTGAGTTTCTAGGGTGAGAAAACTCACCCTCTTGTTACAACAATTTTGGATTTAAAATCGCAATTACATAGTTCATGCTCTTTCAATTAAAAATGCAAAATTCCTAATCTTCTTCATATTTTCCAATTATGTAAGAAGCTGATTCTAACCAAGTAGGATGGTTTTTATCTTTTGCTTTTTTTATGGTTAAAGTTGTGTAGCCTTTTGGGATGACTAATCCTATCAAAAGCAAAACAAATAATATACTAAAAGGAATTGCCAGTATCATAAGATAGAGTGTAAAAGTGAACAATCAGTTGTTATCAAAAACTCGTTCAAATAATTACAAATACTAATGTGGCCTCTACAAAACCTTATTTAACAGTTATCTGTTTTTATTTATATATCAATCCTGTTTGATTTATAAAACATATGTAGGTAGGGCTAAAGCCCACCACTACTCCTCTGGTCGCGGGGGAACTCGCGCACGAGGGTGGCTCCCCTACAGTACCTAAAATTGTTTATAAATGATTTAGGATTGCTATATGACTCCTATTTGATTTTTGAAATATACGTAGTAGTAGTAGGGTGGGCAATGCCCACCGAAACTCTATTGGTGGGCATTGCCCACCCTACGGTACTGGGATTTTTTCAGAAATCAGATAGGATTGCTATATGTGGTAAGTAGTGACTACCTAGTTAAGTTATCAGACGAATTTATTGAAATGTATTCTAAAATATTAGTAAACGCACCAAAGCTTGGGAAGATTCTGACATCAAGATAAGATTAATTTTAGTTGAAATTTCATTAAATAATACAAGAGCTTTTTCAATCAATAATTCTCCTTAAGTGGACTGCTAAATATAAAGTAATTCTTTATACTTTATTTTAAGAGATAATAGGAATTAACTCTTAGTAAATTTAAGATAGGCACGACAACGAACGTCGTGCCTGCACTTCTCACACCTCACTCCGTCCGAGGAGGGTTTTCTCTATCCACATAGAACCGCGCTCGCTACAAGTAGAGCATCGTACCATACATAGACGTTATTCACACACAAATGTTTCTTTTATGTTCAAATAGGAAAAGGCTGTGTATTTGGACTTAATACCTAATTCGTGGATCTACATAGGCATTTAATATATCAATGACTATGCTAGCAATGACGACAATTCCTGCAAAAAATACAAGAATTCCTTGTACTGTGGGGTAATCTCGCAAAGAGATTGCTTCATAGAGCTTTCCTGCCAATCCAGGCCAAGAAAATGTGACTTCAGTTAAAATAGCTCCACCTAACAGAGAAGCAAAGGTCAATCCTAAAACTGTAATAACGGGAATGAGTGCATTTTTCAAAGCATGGGAAACTAAAATTTTCTTCTCAGGAATACCTCTTGCCCTAGCGGCTTCCACGTAATCTGCTTGTAAGGTTTGCTTTAAGTTCACACGCACAATTCGCTCAAAAATACCGCTTAACAGAATTCCTAAAGTAAGACTCGGAAGAGCAAGATAATGTAAAGCTGCAAAAAATTGGCTGAGATTTCCAGTTAATAAACTATCGATAGTATATAAACCAACGATCGGTGTTGGAGTTGGTAGAGTCGAAGGAAAACGAGTTCCAAAAGGAAACCATCCCAACTGCACTGCAAAAATCAGTTGCAGAACCATCCCAGCCCAAAACATGGGTAGCGAGTAAGTGATAATGCCAAACAATCTTCCCCCAGCATCTAAAACTGTTCCGGGACGAGAAGCCGAAAGAGTACCAACTCCAATTCCAACGACTAAGGCAACTGTCATGCTACAAACCGCCAATTCTACTGTTGCTGGGAAATGTTGCCAAATGACTTCCCACACAGATTGTCCGCGACTTGTCAAGGAAGATCCTAAATCGAAACGGAGCAATTGTCCCATATAGTTAAAGTACTGTAGCCATATAGGAAGGTCTAAACCTAGTTGTTTGCGTAATTCCTCTTTCGCACTTTCTGGCGCACGTCCACCAAGAATAGCGTCTGCTACGTCTCCAGGAGTGGATCTCAGTAAAAGAAATACAACTGTTGTTACTGTCCATAGCATAAGTGGTGCTAGGAGCAGACGGGCAATAATATAGTATTGTAAAGCTTTCGATCTAGACATAGGTTAGGGATTAGGGATTAGGGATTAGGGCTTGGGGATTAGGGCTTGGGGAACTCGGGATCCCCTTTGGGGATAAGGGGCAATGGGCATTGAGCATTAATCATTCGTCCTAGTTCCCAGTCGCCAATTGCCAATCCCCAGTCCCCATTCCCTATTTCTTAATTGTTTCGTAAACGAGAACTTGGTTGGGGTTGAGTTCTATGCCACTGACTCCTTTTCTGGCAAATGCGTAATCTTTGTTTTGCCATAATGGAACATATGGAACATCGGCGGCTACCTGTGCTTGTATATCTGCAAAAATTTTCTTACGAGCTTCAGGATTTTGCTCTTTACGTTGTTGTTCGATAAGTTTGTTGATCTTTTCACTATAGTAGAAAGATCCCAAAGTCTGGCTTCCTCCTTGTTTGCATCCCTCAGTATCCGAACCTTTGGGACATTCTAGGAAAGGTTGAATGTAATTATCAGCATCTATGAAATCGGGATACCAGTCAAGTAAAACTGCTGGATACAGTCCTTTTGATATGGATTTAAAGAAGGTTGCTCCTTCTACTGTATTGATTTCAAATTGCAGCAAGCCATCCATTTTTTCTTCAGCATAACCTTTCAAAATTTCTGCGGCTAAACTCCGAGTGGGGGAACTAGAAGGATACCAAAGAGAAACTCGTAAGGGATTTTGTTGGGAAAAACCAGCTGCTGTTATCAATTGTTTTGCTTTCTCTACATTACCATCACCGTATTTATCTTTAAATAATGGTTGGGAAACATCAAATGTTGTAGGTATCATACTATAAAGCGGTTTGGCTTGATTAAACAAAACTCGCTCGTTAATAACAGGACGGTCGATAACTGATGCGATCGCTTGTCTAACTTCCGGTCTATCTAAAGGTTTTTGATTGCGATTTAACACTAAATAAGTAACAACACTACTTTGATTTTCAATTGATTGCCAATCTCCTTTTTTAGCACTCTCATCTAAACTCCGAATTTGATCGGGTTCTAATGATAAATACGCAACATCCACTGCACCAGTCCGGAAAGAGTTAAATAAGTTAGCGGGACTCGTAAGAATTTGTAAATTAATTCCTTTATTAGCTGGTTTGTTTCCCCAATATTTATCGAACACGTCAAATCTTAAGGAATCTGTACCATATTGCGCTAATTTATAAGGACCAGTACTAACAAATATATTGGGCTTAAATTTTCCTGCACCCAGTTCATAAGCTTTTGGTGAAAGAGGACATACCCCAGGAAATGCGAGGAGTGATGGAAAAGCCGCAAATGGTTTTTTCAGTTTTATCGTTAATTCATACTCGCCTGTAGCTTTTACCGTATCTACCACATCAGCTAGTAAGAAAGAAGGTTTACCTCCATTCTTCATAAAGCGTTCTATACTAAACGCCATTGCTTGTGCGTTAAAAGGCGTATCATCGTGAAACACTACACCCTGGCGCAGTGGAATCGTGTACGTCAATCCATCTTGGCTAACTTTAGGTAATGCAGTCGCTAGCTGCGGTGTAATTTTGGTAGTTCCTGGTTCGTAGTAGTAGAGGCGATCGCTCATGTTATAAAATAACCCAATTGATGCTATTTCGTAGGCATCAGCCGGATCGAGGGTACGTGGTTTTAGACTAGTACCAACAGTAATTCGACCATCTCCACTAGGGGTATTTCCAGAACCAGATGAAGTTGTTTGCTGCCCCCTAGCGCAACTCACAACTAAAAGCAAACATACACAAAACAGAGAAACAAATTTAGCTATTCGATTCCACTGTCTTGCAGAGAAAGAAAACCAGGTCATAGCATTGGTCTTGTAAACTAAGTGGTCAGATATTTTACTACATATTTAGCTAATTGCCATAAAGAAAACGAAGCTTATTAAGTCCCTGACTTCTTTGAGAAGTCGGAGATCTGGTTCGCCTGGGCGAATGTAGCAGAAATAAAAATTGTTAGACCAAAGGGTAAGGTTTGAGGTTCCCAATACTTTTGTGACAAATTACAGTTAGTTGACCGAATTCCCGAACTATCTATGCGATCGCTTGCCAAGTATTGTCCATTCCTGAAAATGGTGTAATAAAAAAACATGAACTTCTCATAGAAAAAATGTTTAAATTTGTATGAAATTAACAAATCTTATTACAGTAGTTTGTTAATCTTGTCCCGTAGCCAAAACAGCGATCGTCTGAAAATATATTAATCTGGTGCATACCGAACACGGGGACAAATACCTAGTCTAAGTACAATCTCGGCTACACTTAATCTCTACATATACTTTAAAGATTAGGTTGGTATGGTTTTATCACAAATCTTAAGATTTGTATAGTACTAACTGGTGCTACAGGAATATTCAGCAACAAGCAATTTAGAGTCCAATAGTGAGAGAGTAAAATATTGTGAAGTACTTCTTTTTATCTGAAGGTTGGACAGTTGGCAGAGTATGGGCATCTGATGGACAATGGCAGGTGTCCGCATGGCGTCGTCAACCGGATATTCACCAATTGAATATCTGTTTAGTAGAACAAAACGAGATGATGTGGCTTTATCAAGTAGAGGACACGGTTCTCATGGTAGAGGTGATGCCAACAGCACAAGTGCAAGTGGGACGAGCCGGACAATCTATAGGTCAAGTTGTGCTCAAGCGATTAATTAGTGCCGAACAAGTTATAGAACGTTTGGGAACAGCATCAGCTCGGTGTCAGCTTCAGAGTCTTGAGGCTGTGGTTTAGGGATTGGGGATTGGGGACTCGGATCAATCCCCAACCAATACGCTTGCAAAGAGCTCCATCAAAAGTTACACTTTTTTAAACATTCTCATTTTTCTCTTGGCAACTGTAGCCATACGGAGTCATACTCCAAAGTAGTGGTTACACCAATTGTCAAGAACCGCAATGTCTAACTTATAAGACAAAGTGGTAGATCAGTATCCGCTTAGCGATAACAAAAACTGAAAACTTGACTTTGTAAACAAAAATCATCGAGGAGGAGCGTAGTCGATGGGACTACCCTGGTACCGAGTACACACAGTCGTTCTGAACGATCCAGGGCGACTGATTTCTGTACACCTGATGCATACAGCTTTGGTGGCAGGCTGGGCAGGTTCAATGGCATTGTACGAATTAGCCATTTACGATCCCAGCGATCCAGTTCTTAACCCTATGTGGCGTCAAGGCATGTTCGTGTTGCCCTTCATGGCACGCTTGGGTGTAGTTGGCTCTTGGGGCGGTTGGAACGTTATTGGCGCTCCTAGCTACGACCCTGGTTTCTGGTCATTTGAAGGCGTCGCTGCTGCTCACATCGTTCTTTCTGGTTTGCTATTCTTAGCTGCCGTTTGGCACTGGGTTTACTGGGATTTGGAATTATTCCAAGATCCCCGCACTGGTGAACCCGCTCTTGACTTGCCAAAAATGTTTGGCATTCACTTGTTCTTATCCGGTTTACTTTGCTTTGGTTTTGGTGCTTTCCACCTAACTGGGTTATTTGGCCCTGGAATGTGGGTTTCTGATGCCTACGGTTTAACGGGGCATGTCCAGCAAGTCGCGCCGGAGTGGGGACCCGACGGGTTTAACCCATTTAACCCTGGTGGTGTAGTCGCTCACCACATTGCTGCTGGTATTGTTGGTGTTATTGCTGGTTTGTTCCACTTGACAGTTAGACCTCCTGAAAGGCTCTATAAAGCCCTACGGATGGGTAACATTGAGACTGTACTTTCTAGCAGTATCGCTGCTGTATTCTTTGCCGCATTCGTTGTCGCCGGTACCATGTGGTACGGTAACGCTACAACCCCAATCGAATTATTCGGTCCTACCCGCTATCAGTGGGATCAGAGCTACTTTAGACAAGAGATCGATCGCCGGGTACAAGCAGACCTAGCTCAAGGTGCAAGCCTTTCTCAAGCTTGGTCGCAAATTCCTGAAAAACTCGCGTTTTACGATTATGTCGGTAATAGCCCAGCCAAAGGCGGTCTATTCCGTACAGGTCCAATGGACAAGGGTGATGGTATTGCCCAGTCTTGGCAAGGTCATGCTGTGTTCAAAGACGCAGAAGGTAGAGAGTTGACAGTACGTCGCCTCCCCAACTTCTTTGAAACCTTCCCTGTCATATTGACTGACGCAGATGGGATTGTTCGTGCTGACATTCCATTCCGTCGGGCTGAATCACAAAATAGCTTTGAGCAATCTGGCATTACCGTCAGCTTCTACGGTGGAGATTTAAATGGTGAAACATTTGATGACCCAGCTGAAGTGAAGAAATGGGCGCGTAAGGCTCAAGGTGGAGAAATTTTTGAATTCGACAGAGAAACCTTAAACTCTGACGGTGTATTCCGTACCAGCCCCAGAGGTTGGTTTACATTTGGACACGCTGTCTTTGCTCTGTTGTTCTTCTTCGGTCATATTTGGCACGGTTCTCGGACAATTTACCGAGATGTATTTGCTGGTATAGACTCAGACATCGAAGAACAAGTCGAATTTGGTGTATTCGCCAAAGTGGGTGACTTGTCAACCCGTAAGAAGGAAGCAGCATAGGGAACAGGGCAAAGGGCATGGGTATAGGAAAAAGACCAATGCCCTCAGCCCAGTTTCTTTAACCATTCCTTCCCACAGCTTGGTATGATATTAGGTAGTAATCGGTGGGTAAGTAGGCAGGAATTTGATTTATGGAAAGCGTTGCTTACATTCTAATTTTGGCATTGGCTATAGGAACTCTCTTTTTTGCGATCGCTTTTCGCGAACCTCCTCGCGTTGAAACCAAAGAGAAGAAGTAAATTGAAGTATAAAGTGTGAAGGATGAAGGATGAAGACTTAAAGTCAGATTCTTCATCCTTTTCACTTTTGACAGTGACCACCTGACCAGTTGATTATTTTTTTCCCCAATCCCCAATCCCTAATCGCCAATCCCCAATTTTTAATCCCTAATTTCCAAAACACTTGAAGGCATTTGTTGGTAAAATGGGTAATTGTAAAGCTAGTAAAAATTAGTTTCCTTATTTTCTCCGGAAGATTGACAGATATAAACAAAATATCTGGTATAATGTTTGATCTGGAAGTGAATGTGTTCAGATCGGCTCTTTTGCGCTAATATGAACAGGGATGTAGGTGTGGAATGCCTGAAAGTGGGCGCTTGCATATACATCGCTAGGAGGCAAAGCATTTACGGAGAAAAACAACTGGGAAACAATTAGCATGGTCAATCAGAAATTAACCGCTCCTGAAATTGGGTTTACTCATGATGATTTCGCTGCTCTACTAGACAAGTATGATTATCACTTTAGTCCAGGTGATATAGTACCTGGTACAGTATTCAGCATAGAGCCGCGCGGCGCTCTGATTGACATCGGTGCAAAAACGGCAGCATACATACCTATACAAGAAATGTCTATCAACCGGGTAGATAGCCCGGAAGAAGTATTACAGTCTAATGAAACGCGGGAATTTTTCATCCTTACTGATGAAAACGAAGATGGTCAATTAACACTTTCCATTCGTCGCATAGAGTATATGCGAGCATGGGAACGAGTGCGGCAGTTGCAAGCAGAAGATGCGACTGTCCGTTCTGGTGTATTTGCCACCAATCGCGGAGGTGCGCTGGTTCGGATTGAGGGATTGCGTGGTTTTATTCCCGGCTCTCACATCAGCACTCGTAAACCGAAAGAAGAGTTGGTAGGCGAAGAATTGCCGTTAAAGTTTTTAGAGGTAGATGAAGAGCGCAATCGCCTTGTTCTCTCTCACCGTCGAGCGCTAGTTGAGCGTAAGATGAACCGTCTAGAAGTCGGTGAAGTGGTTATTGGTACTGTGCGCGGTATTAAACCTTACGGTGCATTTATTGATATTGGCGGTGTTAGCGGTCTACTACACATCTCTGAAATATCCCACGAACATATAGATACACCACACAGCGTGTTCAATGTTAATGATGAAGTGAAAGTCATGATCATTGACTTGGATGCAGAACGCGGTCGTATCTCACTGTCTACCAAACAGTTAGAACCAGAACCAGGTGACATGATCAAAAATCGTCAGTTGGTATATGATAAAGCAGAAGAAATGGCTGCCAAGTATAGGGAACAATTGTTGGCGAAACAACAAGGTCAGTCTGCAGCACCCGCTGTTGAGGAAATTGCTGTTGTTGCTGAGGAAATACCATCAGCAATTGAAGAGGAAATACCAGCAGCAATTGAAGAGTAATCCATTTGTCGTTGCGATAATATTCGCAGCATTTAAGAAAATAAAGCTTTGTGGTAAAGAGGGGTTTTCCCTCTTTTTTTGCTTTTACTTTAAAAAAGCTGTGCTGTAACTGCCTACTCCCTTTCCCTCTAAAATTACCAATTTTTATAGGTAGGGCTATGCCACACATTCGCGCTTCGGTGGGCAGTGTCTACTATGTTTAGGTAATCTTCCGGCGGGAAGGGAGTAGTCTACCATTAGGCATAAATTTAATATTTTCATTCTTCAGAAAGAGCAATTCTATCTAATTTATTCGATACATTTCTGACAATGATGAAATTCTTGCAATTTCTTTCGTCACTCCATGCCTAAAGTCTTTTGCAAGGTAATTTAATAGGTTACAGAGGATACTCATGACTAACAAATTAGTAGATAACATCGTTCCACAACAGCCACCAATCGACGCTCAGTCCGATGTTCATGTTCTCAAGTCTCGTTTGGAATGGGGCGAACCCGCTTTTACAATTTTAGATGTACGCGATCGCAGTGCCTACAATCAAGGTCACATTATGGGTGCAATGCCCTTTCCACAAAATGAATTGGTAGAGCGTGCAGAATCTATCGCGAAAACACGTGATATCTATGTTTACGGGGACAGCGACGAACAGACTTCTCAAGCCGCACAACAATTAAGAAGTGCTGGCTTTGTACACGTTTCCGAACTCAAAGGTGGTTTGGCTGCATGGAAAGCAGTTGGAGGTCCCACTGAAGGAATCATCGAATCAAGAACTCCTGCTGGTGCAGATGACTACAACGTTGTAGATCGTTTGAAGAATCACTCTGAAACTCAGCAAAAAGGTTAATCAGTGACCAGTGACCAGTGACCAGTGACCAGTGACACTTATAGGTTTGCTAGAACGTACATACTTGAGAGACATTAGTTTTTGTTCCAGTCAAACCTTGAGCGTTTGTACTATCTTTACATTTGGTCATTGGTTATTCACTGGTCACTGGTTACTGCTCACTGGTCACTCTATTTAGTGTTCAAACACATCCTTAAATTGTAGTAAATCTAGGGAAACTATAGTTGGCAAACACTCAAAACACTCCAGAGCGATTTCATACCGTTCTTCACGTTTGAGCATATCGATAAGCTTCTGTCGCGCACTAATTAAGTAACGAACATCGTTGGCAGCATAACTTAATTGTGCCTCTGATAAGTTGGTAGCATTTCCCCAATCAGAACTTTGAGCGCTTTTATCTAGTTCCACTTTTTCCAACTCTTGTACCAAGTCCTTTAGCCCGTGGCGTTGAGTATAAGTGCGTGCTAATTTACTGGCTATTTTGGTACAAAAAATGGGTTGGATGTAAATTCCTAGATTGTAACGGATCGCTGCTAAATCGAAACGTGCGAAGTGAAATATTTTAGTGACATTTGTTGCTTCTAACAGTTTTTTTAAGTTTGGAGCTTCTGTTTGTCCCTTCGCAATACGGATCGCAGTCACTTCGCCGTCTTTGTTACACAATTGAACGAGACACAGGCGATCGCGTTGTGGAAGAAGCCCCATTGTTTCGGTATCTACGGCAATTTCATCGTTTTGTAGATAATGGGATAAAGTCGCGTCAGTCAGATCGCGATCGCAAACTTGAAAATCTTCCATGAATCAAAACGGTTATTTAGAATAATTATACAGCGCTTTGCATCTGAATGAGGTACACCCCCCTTTCATCCCCCCAAGGCATCGGGGGGACAGAGGGGGGTAATTTTCGTACCTCACTAAGTTGAAATCTGCTGTATATGTTAATGGTTAGTTGATAGTTGTTATTTTCTTAATTAACTACTAATTACTAACTATTTATCTAATACGAATAAAAATCTGGGTTAGGTACACTTCTCCATCACTATTAGTAGCGACACCAATACCAGTCAGATTGTAATTCCCCTTAATATTTTTAAGATGTGCGGGACTTTTGAGCCAACTTGTCACAGCTTCTTTGACTGGATCGCTATACCCTTCGTTAAAAGCAAGATTTTCCGATGCGCTTCTGTAACGAAGGGGAATAGCATCAACTCTCCTTTTAAACCCTTGGTGACTAAATGGGGTTTTATGTCTAGCCATATTTTGACTGTGAATCCTTGCTTGTCGAGTAATTCTCGGATTTAAAGTCAACTTTCGTAAACCCTTAGAAACTCGATATCGATTCACTTGGTTAAACACCGATTTTTCTAAATCGGTTGTTTTAAAGGTAGAGAATGATTTAACCTGGCGTGATGGAGTTGATACCGATTTACTTTGGGTTGCTGTTTGTTTAGAAGAATAACCCGCTAGTAAACTCGTTGGTAATCCACTTGCAAGGACAAGCATACTTAAAGCAATGCCAAAAGCAGTTTGTCGGAACATGGAGTGTTAAATAACGTATAAGTTTAAGAGATGCAATCCCCGATTTTTTGTTTCTTGAGATACCAGTACGATTAATGGTAACCAGCAAGTTAGGAAATCTTTACATATTCCAAAAACTTCGTCAAGAGTCGCTTAATATAATTCAAGCTAATTCCCAAGACAAATATATCTAAAAATTTATTTTGAATATATTGACTAAAAACAAAATTAATGCATTTAAACTGGGCTCGGTCTCATACCGGAAAGCGTTCCTCCAGCCATCCTTTGTAAATGCGGGCAAGGATTGCCCGCACCACAAGAATTACTATCCTTTACTAGCCTCCTGCCTTCTTCAAGCGGGATTAATGTACTTAGCTACAGCTTGTACATCCTTGTCACCTCGTCCCGAAGAGTTAATTACTATCTTGGGGCTACCACTCAGTTGAGGACACAAGGTTTCTAGATAAGCAAAAGCGTGAGCTGTTTCCAAAGCGGGAATAATTCCTTCCAAGCGTGAAAGTCTTTGAAAAGCAGCCAAAGCTTCTTCATCAGTCACGCTGTAATATTCGGCACGGCCCAAATCCTTTAAGTAGCTGTGTTCCGGTCCTACACCCGGATAATCTAATCCAGCACTGATTGAATGAGCTTCCACCACTTGCCCATCTTCACTTTGCAATAGGTAGCTCATGGCTCCGTGCAAAACACCAATTCGCCCTTTTGTCAAGGTTGCTGCGTGTTTGTCAGTATTAACTCCTTCTCCTGCAGCTTCTACACCAATTAATCGTACAGAAGGTTCATCTACAAACTCATGGAAGATTCCCATAGCATTAGAACCACCACCCACACAAGCAATAACAATATCGGGCAAACCACCCCACTTTTCTAGTGCTTGAGCGCGAGTTTCCTGTCCAATCACCTTATGAAAATCGCGTACAATCATAGGATATGGATGGGGACCTGCAACAGAACCTAAAATGTAGTGGGTTGTTTCCACATTCGTAACCCAATCGCGGATTGCTTCGGAAGTGGCATCTTTTAAAGTCCCAGTTCCCGCCGACACGGGGCAAACCTCCGCGCCCATTAATCGCATTCTAAAAACATTCAAAGCTTGACGTTCCATATCGTGAACGCCCATATAAATAACGCATTGCAAACCAAACCGAGCGCAAACAGTAGCCGTTGCGACTCCGTGTTGTCCGGCACCCGTTTCAGCAATAATTCTCTGTTTGCCCATACGCTTTGCCAACAAGACTTGACCTAAAGCGTTATTAATTTTGTGAGCACCTGTATGATTTAAATCCTCACGCTTCAAATAAATTTGAGGTCCAGTGCCATCTGGTTTTGCGTAATGTGCGCTAAGGCGTTCGGCAAAATATAATGGAGTTGCACGCCCTACATAATCTTTCAGCAACTGTTGTAGTTCTGTCTGAAAAGCTGGGTCATTGCGGTACTGCTGATACGCTGCTTCTAACTCAGAAAGAGCAGGCATCAACGTCTCAGGAACATACTTACCACCAAAGCGACCAAAGCGTCCTAATGCATCAGGAAGTTGAGTAGACGATTGAGAATCCGAAGATAGGGGAGTAGTAGTCACGGACAAGCTAGAATTACGGAACGACCACAATTATACTAAGACTGCCTGTCTTGTTTCTCTTAATACTTATTTCCTGTTAGTGGTTCTTTACAAAGTCAACCTTATGTCTTCATCAAATCGGAACAACCCTGAAAAGCGCATCGTCTATCAAGAGTTTGGCAATGGTAACTCTGCTGCCTTTGAAAGAGCAACTCCCGACCTTCCACCAGAGAAGCAAAATGTGCGCGTACAAGCAACTCGTGCTGGACGTAAAGGTAAAACCGTAACTGTGATTACTGGCTTTCAGACAAATCAAGAAACTTTACAAACTTTACTCAAGCAGTTAAAAACTCAGTGCGGTACGGGTGGGACTATAAAAGAAAATGAAATTGAAATTCAGGGCGACCACAAACAGAAAATTCTTGAGATATTAATTAAGCTTGGTTACAAAGCTAAGATAAGTGGTGGCTAGAGTCATGTCTGGCGATCGGTTTAGACGGTTTACCGCACTCGTCCAATCTGATGAATTTAAAAATAAATGCTATGTTTGATGAGTATACAAATCCTGCTCGTTTTAATACTTATGGGAGGGAGCGATGGATTTAGTTAGAATAATTTGCGCTGTTTTATTACCACCTCTTGGTGTCTTCTTGCAAGTAGGTATTGGTAGAGATTTCTGGATAAACTTACTGCTTACTATTTTTGGATTCTACATTCTTGGGCTTATTCATGCAATCTGGGTAATCGCTAGAAAAGATTAATCTAGATTCCACATTGTTGATAAGTAGGTTGGGTTGAGGAACGAAACCCAACATTTCATCGAATTATTGGGTGTCATTTCATTAGATTGTAAGATTTATACCATTTTCATATGACACGAAGATGTAGACAAAGAACCCCACCGCCTACGACACTTCTCATTGGTAAGGCTGCGGTGTACACACAAGTCTGAAATACTTTGCTTATATTATACCCCACCCTAGCCCTCCCCTTGTAAAGGGGAGGGAACTAAATTTTCTGTTTCCCCCCTTTATAAGGGGGGTAAGTTCGACTTATGTGTACATACTAGCTTTCCAAGGGGGGAATAAAAGGGGTAAATCCAACTTATGCGTACACCGTATCCTTGGTAAGGGGAGGTTGTGAGGGGTAAAAATAATGTGCTTTTTTATCGAACTGTATGGTCTAAAACTGGTCACTGGTTATTAGTTCAGTTATTTTATTTTGTAAATTGTTACTGCAATCACTTTTTTTCTAAGTCTTTAACTACAAAATACTTTTATCTTCAAGCTTTGAGCGAATAGTAACCTAAATACAGCCTGCATTATGTAGTCCTAACACCTAGTATGGCATGGCTCGGGTAATGTGCTTGTAAAAAATTTTTCAAGAGCCGAACTGTCGAACTTCTATACCTTCTGCCCTCTTTGTTCTCCCCCTTTACGGACTCATCAGTAATATCGATCGCCTGCTCTCCATTTGCAAAAGTTTTGTATTATACCACAAAAATAGTTTAACTCGTGTAGCCAATTTTCTAGTTACAGGGGTTTAATTGTAGCCAATTTCCCCAAGAGATAAACTACGAAAGAACCTTGTAATATCAATGCAAATAGTCATATGCTGGTATAGGCTTGTAAAGTCAAAGACCACATAATTCTGGCGCGTCAAAGGGTCTTACTTTAGGTAAGTTAAGCAGTGCTCGTAGTTAGTCTCTGTTTATTCCCAGTTGATGAAACTTCAGAATATCAAGGTGGCTACCATCACTTTTTCTCGCTCAACTGAATACAACTGAATAAACGATGACTGACAATTAAATATGCACTCCTTCAAGACCTGAAGTTACCAGCCTTGAGGAATCGCTCTACCCACAAAGTGGCACTTTCCATAGAGTCACCACCTGTAGCAAGAGGAAATGCGATTATGTCAATGGTGAATAGTTCCATAACTCCTTTTAAAACCGTAGGTTTTGAAGAACCAGTCATTCCTAGTAATAGCGTAAGTTGTCAGCCGCTTACGGGTTGAACTATATAAATTCAATAGTCTTGTGCCTGTCAACTCAACAGTTGAGACTTTAATATTAGCGTCTAATTGCGGCTCAAGCTATTATCGCAATCAAAATTTAAAGATTCACTAAAATCCTACGAATTAACATTTTGTACCTTTTGGGTCACAGAAGTTGATTTTGATAATCTCCGTTTCACGGCAAAAGCAACACTATTCCTAGATAGTGAGAATTCTTTTGCCTCGAGCGCATCGCTTTATTCAATGGCGATCGTGAAGAGTCCGTATGGCTCAAAATCCAAGTGAAACATCAAGTCAGAGACTATCTCGTTTGAAGTTCTCATCCGAAAACTTCAAACTTCGGTTGCTCTACACACATCCAGATAGAACTGTTACTAAGTCATAAGGATTGAGGATAACAAATTTCATCCATATTATGTATAATCTAGTACTATTTTCTTGGAAAAAACCTCTGTACTGCTTTTGCTTTTGCATGAAGACTTTCACATTCATTTTAGAGTCTATTCTGACAGCAAAAATTCGCTGTTAAAGACTCATCATGAGATAAAGCTTGATGTATATTTATAGACGCAAAAAAGGCAGTAGTCTTCCAAATACCAGTACTTTTTATACTAATGAAATGGCTTAGTGCTAAACCTTGAAGGACTGTAGTATTTTTTGTTGCTGGTGATGAACATGCTTTTACAAACAAACAAAAAACAGCCTATTGTCCCTACAGAGTCTAAGTCACCTCTGCTTACACTCTCACAGGCTCAAGCGCTTTGCGGGCTTTCTCTACAAACCCTACGCGATGCTATTTTCGAGGGAAGGCTCAGGGCTAGGATGATTGGTGAAGATTGGAAAATTAGAAGTAGCGATTTAAAAGAATATCTTTCTACCTTTCATAGAAATCAGTGACAAATGACAAATCTTCAGTCCTGATTTTTGCGTGCAGCTAAATACTCGTACATTTGCCAACGTGCATTTACCTCAGCTTGTGCCTCTTCTAGCAAGCGTTTGGCAAGGGCTGGTTTGTTCTTAGTAAGCATCTTGAAACGATTTTCTTGATACATAGATTCTTCTACTGACTGTTTGGGCGATCTCATATCCAATTGCAAGGGATTTTGACCCTGTTTTTGCAAATCTGGATTGTATCGATAAAGCAGCCAACGACCTGATTCCACCAATTCTTTTTGGTGGTTCATGGCTGTTGCCATATCGATTCCATGAGCTATACAGTGGCTGTACGCAATAATCAATGAGGGTCCATCATAAGCTTCTGCTTCTAAAAATGCTTTGAGAGTGTGTTCCGCTTTCGCGCCCATTGCCACACTTGCTACATAAACATTTCCATAAGTCATGGCAATCAGTCCCAAATCTTTTTTAGCAACAGGCTTACCACTAGAAGCAAACTTAGCAACTGCACCCTTTGGAGTCGCTTTAGAAGATTGTCCGCCCGTATTTGAATAAACCTCTGTATCCATAACCAAGATATTGACATTGCGACCGCTAGCAAGTACGTGATCGAGTCCGCCAAAGTCAATGTCATATGCCCATCCGTCGCCACCAACAATCCAAACGCTTTTCTTGACTAAGTAATCAACTAGTATTAGTAACTGTTTGACTTCGGCAATAGGAAAATCTGATTTGGAAGAGTGTGTCTTAATTAACAGATCTAGCAAAGATTTGAGACGTTCGACTCGCTGCCGTTGTTGATGAATATCTGCTTCTGAGTTTTGCTGTGCGGTTAAAATAGATTGAACCAAATCATTGGGAATTAATGGTTCAACTTCTCCATTGCCGATTTCCTGTTTTGTCTGTCCTAATTTTTTTAGCAGTTCGATCGCAAATTCAGTCTGCTTATCCAAAGATAAACGAAAGCCAAAACCAAATTCAGCATTATCTTCAAATAAGCTATTTGACCAAGCGGGACCTCTACCTTCATCATTTGTTGTCCAAGGAGTTGTCGGTAAGTTCCCACCATAGATTGAAGAACAACCCGTAGCATTAGCGATCGCAGCCCGGTCTCCAAACAGTTGTGCGAGCAATTTTAAATATGGTGTTTCACCACAACCAGCACAAGCTCCAGAAAATTCAAATAACGGTTGTTGTAGTTGTTGTTGGCGGATTTGCGTGAGTTTAAGCAGTCGGCGATCGGGATTTGGCAAACTTAAAAAGAAGTACCAGTTTTCTCGTTCTTGCTCTCGCAAAGGCAATTGTGGCTCCATATTAATTGCCTTACGTTCTGGAAGAAGTTTATTCTTCGCAGGGCAAATGTCCACGCAAATCTTACACCCCGTACAATCCTCTGGAGCAACTTGAATAGTAAACTTTTGTTCTACAAAATCTTTGTCTTTAGCATCGGCAAATTTAAAACTTGCTGGAGCTTCATCCAATGCATTTGCTTGATAGACTTTACTCCGAATCGCTCCATGAGGGCAAACCATAACGCACTTACTACACTGCACGCAAACGCTAGAGTCCCAAACAGGAATTTCTTGTGCAACATTTCGCTTTTCCCACTGAGCAGTACCTGTAGGATAAGTTCCATCAGGAGGAAGTGCGCTGACAGGGAGTTCGTCACCCTGCCATAACATAATTTTTCCTAATACTTCTCGTACAAATTCGGGAGCGGCGATTGGCGATTGGCGATTGGCGATTGGCGATTGGCGATTGGTGTCTCTTGTCTCCCAGTTCCCAGTCCCCAGTCCCCAGTTCCCAGTCCCTACTTTATGCAAGTTTTCTAAAGTCCGATCCACTGCTTCTAGGTTCTTTCGGACAACTTCTGTACCTTTTTTACCATAAGTCTTTTCAATGGCTTGCTTGATTTTAGCGATCGCTTGTTCTTGTGGCAAAACACCTGCTAGTGCGAAGAAACAGACTTGCATGATGGTGTTGATCCTTCCACCCATACCACTTTCACGCGCTACCTTGTTTGCATTAATAACGTAGAACTTTAACTGTTTGCTAATAATTTGCTCTTGTACTTTCACTGAGAGATGTTCCCAGACAGTATAAGGATCGTGAGGGCTGTTCAACAAAAATATCGCTCCAGGGGCAGCATTTTTCAGAACATCAATACGTTCTAAAAAAAACCACTGATGGCAACCAATAAAGTTAGCTTTCTCAATCAGATAAGTCGAGCGAATGGGTTGGGAACCGAAACGCAAATGCGAAACAGTAATAGAACCAGATTTTTTTGAGTCGTAAACAAAATAGCCTTGGGCGTAGTTATCAGTCTCTTCACCAATAATCTTAATTGAGTTTTTATTGGCTCCTACCGTTCCATCAGCTCCTAATCCATAGAACATAGCCCGTACTACACTATCTGGTTCTATGGAGAAGTCGGGGTCATGGCTGAGGGAGGTATGACTGATATCGTCATTAATGCCTACAGTGAAGTGGTTTTTCGGTGTAGTTTGGGCAAGATTTTCAAAAATTGCCCTGACCATTGCTGGAGTAAATTCTTTGGAAGAAAGACCGTAACGACCGCTAATGACTTTAGGTAGGGAGAAAATTCTACCACTACCTCTAGCGTCCCACATTTCATGAAGGGCTGTTACGACATCTAAATATAAAGGTTCGCCAACACTACCTGGCTCTTTTGTACGGTCAAGAACTGCGATCGCTTTTACAGTTGTAGGGAGTGCTTCTACAAATCGTTTGACATCGAAAGGACGATACAGTCTAACTTTAACAACACCGACTTTTTCACCACGAGCATTCAGATAATCCACTGTCTCATGCACTGTTTCACAACCAGAACCCATGAGAACAATGATATTTTCAGCATTGGATGCACCGTAGTATTCAAAAAGGCGATAGCAGCGTCCCGTGCGTTCTCCAAATCGATCCATCACTCGTTGGACAATATCGGGACAGGTGCTGTAATAAGGGTTAACACTTTCGCGGGACTGGAAATAGATATCAGGGTTTTGAGCAGTTCCCCGCAATACGGGACGATCTGGAGTCAAAGCACGATTGCGATGGGCAAAGATCGCTTCAAGATCGATGATGGCTTCTAAATCGCTGTCATTCAATAGCTGTACTTTTTGAATTTCATGGGAGGTTCGGAAGCCATCAAAAAAGTGCATAAATGGCACTCTCGCCCAAAGAGTAGCAGCTTGTGCAATTAAAGCAAAGTCATGGCTTTCCTGTACTGATGCGGAACACAGAAGCGCAAAACCAGTTGCACGAGCTGCCATAACATCACTATGGTCGCCAAATATTGACAGGGCGTGAGTTGCTAAAGAACGAGCAGCAACGTGAATTACCGCACTGGTTAATTCCCCTGCAATTTTATACAGGTTAGGAATCATCAACAGCAATCCCTGAGATGATGTGAAAGTCGTTGTCAGGGAACCTGTTTGTAATGCTCCATGAACAGCAGCAGCAGCACCGCCTTCGCTTTGCATCTCGATGGTGCTAGGAACAGTACCCCATAAGTTGGGACGCCCTTCAGATGACCAGGTATCAGCCCATTCTCCCATTGCAGAGGAGGGAGTAATGGGATAGATAGCAATCACTTCATTTGTACGGTAAGCAACACGAGCAACAGCTTCATTACCGTCTATTGTTGCAAAGTTGGTATTCATACTTCTCCTGTGAGATTGCTATCTCCTCAAATTTCCACATTCTTAGTACGCTAATAGCTAATAAGTTATTACGAAAATGACTCGCTTTTAGCAGTTTAAAAATGCGATATGTATTAAACTAATGCTCTAACTCATACATGAATGGAATTAATTATAATTAACATTTTGCATGACTGTGCTTAGGCACTAGGTAAGGCTTAGCATGGCTCTCATTAAACCTTTTATATCAATTATTATCTCACCTTAGGAAGAAGATTATTTATTGGAATTATTTGTGTACTCAAATTTTGAAACTCTTATTTAGTAAGAATTTCAGTAAATTTTAGATTTTTTTAGGGGTATAGGTACGGGATTTAATCATGGGTGTTTATAAGCCTACAATTTTTGAAAAGTGGTTGGCTGTCGTTTTAATCACATTATTACCCCCCATTATCCCCCCGATGTATTGGGGGGAAATAAGAAAAATCCAGTTCCCTCCCCAATACATCGGTCTGGGTTAGGGTGGGGTAAAAAATATTTGATACATTAATTCATGACTTTTCAAACATCCTCTCACAGTGGAATTCATCACCTCCTGAATTTTGATAACTAAGTTATCGATCTGCTGGGCTGATTGTTTACTTGTATCCGCCAGTTTACGAACTTCTGCCGTAACAATACTAAAATACAATAGACGTATCCAGAAAAGATGTAAGGGCGCGGCGGTAAGAGCGCCCCTAGCAGGACTTTCGGGTAATGCATAATTAATTTCTGGAGATGTCTAATGTAAATATGTTGCTTGTTTTAGTGACTTACCGCGTTTTTCTTTTTATTTCTGATTATTACCGAGCATATCAAATTTTTGTAATTCAATTTCAAAGGGAATAAAGTCAATGCTATTTTTTATAAAAAATATTTTTTAGCGTACACATTATTTTTTATGGTATATGATACTTGTAGAACTCAATTGAGTTTGAGTCAAAGCTATAAAAAACTAAACTATAGCAATCCTATCTGATTTGCAAAATACACGTAGGGTTAGCAATGCCCACCCTACAGTACATGAAATTGTTTATAAATGATTTAGGATTGCTATATTAAAATGTTATCTAACAAATAATAAAAATCTAAATTATGACATATAAATTATTATATAAAGTATAAAATATATGTTTAGATGAAGTATACTAACTCTATAAAATTTATGGTTGTGTCATCCAGAAATATTTTTTAATTTAATGAATTGAAATTTGATGATTGATGATGAAAGGAGTATTAAGCAGTGAAAAACTTCAATAATCTATTGAATATGCCAAAAGATCGCCGAATATTTTCTATAAAGAAATATAGCTGGAAGAGGAAAGGAAGCAGTGAATAAAAATCAAGCAAAATCCATTGAAGATGCATTTGCTGATAATAGCAATAAGGCAGATATCATGCGAACTCATTCTAAATTAGTCGAATTGCATAAGAAACAAATAACTCGCAAGCAGCAGTTATATGTTAAGAAAAAAACAGCATATATAAATATTGGGAGTATTCTGGAGAGTATTACTGATGGCTTTGTTGCTGTAGATCGCAGATGCAGTTGTATTTACGTCAATTCCGAAGCCGCAAAACTAATGCAAAAAACTCCAGAAGATTTGTTAGGGAAAGAAATATGGGCGGTGTTTCCAGATAGTAAAGGAACGGAATTTGAAAGAGAATGTAAGCGATCGCTCGCCGAACGAGTAGCTGTAAATTTTGAGGAATTTTTCCCTTATTACAATATATGGTTGGAAGTTCGAGCAAGTCCTTTTGAACAAGGTTTAGCGATTTATTTCCGAGATATTACTCAGCGGAAAAAAGATGAGCAAGAACGCTTAGAACTTTTACAACGGGAACGGGCTGCACGGGATGAAGCTGAATCGGCTAATAGAATTAAAGATGAGTTTTTAGCAGTACTGTCCCACGAATTGCGCTCGCCCCTCAACCCAATATTGGGCTGGGCAAAAATGTTAAGAACTGGTCAGTACGATCGCATAGCAACTGACCGTGCTTTGGAAACAATCGAGCGTAATGCCAAGTTACAAGCACAACTTATGGAAGATTTGTTAGATGTATCTCGCATTTTACGTGGCAAGTTAGTCTTAAATATCAATCCCGTTAATTTAATCTCAACAATAGAAGCTGCGATCGAAACAGTACAGTTAGCAGCACAAGCGAAATCTATTCAAATTCATACTATTTTAGCTCCTCATGTAGGGTTAATATCAGGAGATGCAAATCGTTTGCAACAAGTCTTTTGGAATTTACTTTCCAACGCTATTAAATTCGCACCTAATGGAGGACGGGTAGAAGTCCGATTAGAAAGAGTCGAAGTAGGGAATGAGGGATCTTCTGTGTCTGGTAGTTACGCCCAAATTAGTATTACAGACACTGGTAAGGGCATTAATCCCGAATTTTTACCCCATGTATTTGAGTATTTCCGACAAGAGAACAGCAGTACCACTCGTCAATTTGGTGGACTAGGCTTGGGGTTAGCTATTGTAAGATACTTAACAGAAATGCATGGTGGTTTAGTAACAGCCCATAGCCAAGGAGAGGGACAAGGAGCAACATTTACTGTTAAATTGCCTATTGTCAGAGAAGATTCTCGAGATCGACTTGTAGATTTTGAAGATTTCTACGCCTTAAACTCCACTCCTCACCCTTCACTTTTAGGATTGAGAATTTTGATAGTAGATGATGAAGCCGATATTCGAGAATTAGTTGCTTTTATTTTAGAAGAAGCAGGGGCTGAGGTCTGTAGTGCAAAATCAGCCACTGACGCACTCACGATCGTAGAGAAATCAGTCCCCGATCTTTTGGTTTGTGATATTGGTATGCCAGATATAGATGGCTATATGTTAATGAGTCAGATCCGGGCTTTGCCACCAGAAAAGGGAGGTCAAATGCTAGCAGTTGCGCTGACTGCTTATGCGGGAGAATACAATCAAAAACAAGCTCTAGACGCAGGATTTCAGATGCACCTTTCCAAGCCTATCGATCCAGATACATTAGTGAAGGAACTTTCCCGCATATGCTCATCGCTTCGGGATGCTATATATTAATCCTTATCAAGGATTTACGTTTTTCATTAATTTCAATAATGCGTTTGCTTTGCCCTATTCCCCATGCCCAACCTTGATGAGTGTATTCATTTTAGTTTAACCTATAACAAAATATGTCTCCCGATCCGAAGTCATCGCAATCGAATCCCCTTGGCTTTGATGAATTCATTGGCATCTTAGTTGCCTTTGCTACTATTGGAGTCATTCTATTCTGGTCATTTTCTCGTAAGGGAGACTCTGGTTGGAATATCAATGGGCTACAATTACCATTGCCCACAACCTCAGCTTCTCCAAGCTTAAGCATTCCACCAGAACAACTCGTTCCACGGGGTAATGAACCTGCCAAAACTCCATTAGTACCTCAAGAAGCAATCCCTGAAGATAAGTTACCGACCGTTGACCAAACAGTTCCAAAGGAATCGCCACAAGCACAAGCACCTTTGTTAGTTTCTCCTGATGTCTATGCTGTAGAAGAATATCGCGCAGTTACGCCCGCAGAAAAATTACCAACCATCCCCCCTCCAATTGCATTCACAGACGTACCAAGTGACTTTTGGGGGCGTCGCTTTATTGACAAACTTTCTTCTCGAGGAATTATCAAAGGTTTTCCCGATTATTCTTTTAGACCAAATCAGCCCGTTAGCCGTGCTGAATTTGCTACCATGCTGCAACAATCCTTTAATACAAAAGTACGTAGTAAAGGACTCTCATTTGAAGATATATCAGAACAATATTGGGCAGCCCCTGCTATAGATCGAGCTATTAGTGCGGGATTTCTAAAAGGTTATCCAGACAAAACATTCAAACCACAACAGAAAATTTCTCGAGTACAGGTGCTAGTTGCTATTGCAAGTGGATTAAATTTGAAACAATCTTCCCCCTCAGAGCAGGTTTTAAGTGTCTATGAGGACGTAAAAGAAATTCCTCAGTATGCGATCGCTAAAGTGGCAGCTGCCACTGAAAATAGTATTGTAGTTAACTATCCAGACGCAAAGTTTCTTGCTCCAAATAAAGAAGCTACCCGCGCCGAGGTAGCTGCTATGATTCATCAAGCTTTAGTAAGAACGGGAAGGTTACAACCCATTAAATCTCAAAATGTTGTGACCTTGCCCTAGTAGAGTTTAAAGAAAGGGCTGTTAGTGGTTAGTGGTTGATGATTAGCGATCGGTATAACAACTAACAACTAACAACTAACAATTTCTTACCCTTCTAAACCTTCTTTGCCTACAACTTGTGACTTCAGTGTTTCAATTTCACCAGTTAATTCTTGCCTGGTTGAAGCTTTTAGCAAATAGCGGTAGACAAACCAAGCAGAGTAACCAATACCAATCAATTCAAAGGTTGGCGCTACTAAAGGAAAATCATTGAGAGCATCTAAGACTGCCAGAACGACCTTGACGCTCACAATTGCTGCTACGATTAAACCAACAACGATGAGAGGTTGTTTGTATTTGTTAAAAAATCCTCCCAGGTATTCAGGCAATGATGCCAAAAAGCTAGAAGCTTGTTCTCCATATTTTAGCCATTGCTCTTGAGACTGCGCTGTAGGCTGGATTTTGGTTATGGTTCCAGGTTGGTTGTTGATATTTGGCACTGTTGCCTCTGAAGACTTTGTTTCCACAATTTCTGGTTGTTGCATTTCCGCTTCCATAGTTTTCAAAGTTTATTTACTTTTATCCGGACAGTTACAACCAAAAGGTTGTTGTCTAAGCGATACACCAGCGCATCGACACAACTGATTTTGGTAACAACGAGAGTTTTTAGTTGCCTATAACCATAGTTGTCCCTCTATCAGCAGTTCATCAACTCCAAGGTAGAAAGATCGCATATTGTGACTGTAATAACCTAGTGGGTAGTTTGAAATCATTACTCTACGGTTCGTTATTTCACGAAATAGAATCCTGATTGTAAGGTTACTACTTGCGGTACTATCGCCAAGAGGAGGACCCGTTTCAGTACAAATCGTACTAAAATCGGTTCACTTCTTAGTTTATACAAATCTAAATGCCGATTTTACCCGATATTTAAGTTATTTTAAGCTCTCAGGCTCTATTTAGGAATTTTTATGAGTTTTTATACTGAAAAAAAGTTATCAAATATACTTTTTAGCAAACCTAAATCATTCACAAACAATTTTAAGTACTGTAGGGCATAAGGCATTGCTTACCTACAAAGGTAAATCTCGCTCCCCGATTCCTCTTCATGGACTTCCAAATAAAAAATCTCCCTAAATTCCTTGTGAGATAGGCTTTTATTCCGCTACTAATATGGGGCGGGCGTCCTCGCCCGTCCCACAAGATGGATAACTTATTTCTTGGAAATTCTTTAGTCCCAATCGGGAATTTCGCTACTATCTCCACCAATACCAATGCCCGTATTGAAGATTTCAGCATTGGTAATGTTAAGATCCTCCATTGATGCACCATGCACGTTAGAGTCGTAAATCTTAGCTCCTGCAAAATTAACTCTATTTAGATTGGCTTCCTTGAAATTTACGTTTGTTGCAAAAGCTGACGATAGGTTAGCACCTGCCAAATTCGCACCAGTTAAGTCAGCACCTTCAAGATTTGCATCCTTTAAATTTACTCCAGTGAGATTTGCATCTCTTAAATCAGCACCAATTAGGTGAGAACCTTTAAGATTAGCGTAAGATAAATCACACTTCCTACACTCTCCGGTTTCTAGTAGTTTCTGTACTTGCTGCGGATTTGCAGCACTAACTGAACTAGCAAAGAGCAGGGGCGTTGCGATCGCAAGAGTAGCGAGAAGCTTCGTTTTCATTACATTTTCCCCCTTCCTATTACAAATCACTTCTTTTTTTCTCCTCACAAATCTATTATCTTCTCAATTTTCTTTCGATGGTAGATTGACATCACACATAAGATGCGATCTAAATCATCATTGTATTTAACCGCTACCCTGGTCACTATGTAATGAGCCCTAGTTTTCATTACTCCTAAAGATAGTAACAACTACAATCAGCGATGAAGTCTGCCTGAAGTTATTAATCATTTTCTGTTTTAAGAAGGACATTTTGATTTCCCAAAGTAGTTTCTTATGTAACTTAAGTAGAGTTATTTCTCAGAGCTTAACAGCGATCGCTAACCAGTGCTTGGTGACAAGTGACACTTGTAAGTGCGTCCGTTACCTGCAGTGGTCATAATTAACTACAAATCGATGTTGTTCTTTTCCAGACAGTAGGCACTGCCCACCAAAGCGCTTTGCAGGGCATAGCCCCACCTACTTGTTTAAGTAATCGAATGGCGGTTCGAGGTAACTACAAATCAACGTTGTTCTCAGACCAAAAGTCATAGAAGTCAATCGCAATTGATTCACCTAGCGACTGATGAGATTTAAGCTAGCTCGGATTTACCTGAGTAATAGGGTCTTCAGTTTAAGGAGTAAGAACAGTGCAACTCAAACCGATAAATCAGCAAGTTGTAGTTGTCATCGGAGCTTCAAGCGGTATCGGTCGCATTGCAGCTCTTCAATTTGCTAGTAGAGGGGCAAAGGTAGTCATTGCTGCTCGTAGTCAACCGGGGTTAGAGTCTTTAGTGGAAGAAATCCAAAATATGGGTGGCGATGCAACAGCCGTTGTTGCCGATGTTACAGTATTTGATGAAGTGAAAGCGATCGTAGACAAAGCGATTGAAGTTTACGGGCGAATTGATACGTGGGTACACAATGCCGCAGTAGAACTCTACGCTGCTTTTGAAGTGACAACGCCTCTGGAATTCAAACGAATTGTTGACGTTAACTTGATGGGACAAGTACACGGTGCAATGGCGGCGCTACCACATATCAAACGCGAAGGGCGTGGAGCGTTAATTCATGTTTCTTCAGTTGAAGCAAGACGGAGTTTGCCATTACAAAGTGCTTATGCTGCTGCCAAACATGGTATTGACGGCTTCTTGGAATCGCTTCGCGTTGAGTTGATGCACGAAAAGGTACCCATTAGTGTTACAAACGTCATGCCAGCTTCAATTAATACACCTCTGTTTGACAAAGCACGTACAAAGCTAGGAGTAAAACCAGTAGGTGTACCTCCTATTTATCAACCTAGCCTTGTTGCTAAAGCCATTGTTGAGGCGGCTGAGCATCCAAAACGCGATGTTGTTGTCGGTGATGCTGGCAAGGTTATTCTTTTAGCTCAAAGAATTTCACCAAGCTTGGTAGATGCATACATGGCAATGACAGCATTTAGCGGACAGAAGACAAATCAACCAAAGTCAGAAACTGCTCCTGACAATTTGTTTGAACCCATTCAAGGTTTTGACAAAATTGAGGGTGACTTCAGCGACCAAGCCCGGTCTTGGAGTTTGTAATCCGTAGGGTGGGCAATGCCCACCAAAATTAAGATTTTTGAGGAATGATTTAGAGTTATATCTTTATTTATCGCTACAACAAATGTATAAGTTATTATTCCACATCAATTGGCAAGAAGTTTTTATTCCTAGCGTTTCTGTTCTCGAACTTGTTTTGCGCGGAACACTCGTTTACCTATCCCTCTTTTCCGTTTTACGTGTAATGCCCAGCAGACAAGTAGGAACGCTAGGAATTGCCGATCTACTTGTAGTCGTGCTATTTGCTGAAGCCGCTCAAAATGCTATGGCTAGTAATTATTCATCAATCACTGAAGGAGGAATTCTAGTAGGAACCGTCATTTTCTGGAGTTATTTTTTAAATTGGTTAGGTTATAAATACCCAAAATTTCAACTCTTTTTAAATCCGCCTCCGCTACTGTTAGTTAGGTATGGCAAGTTACTCGATCGCAATTTACAAAGGGAACTGATTACGCACGATGAATTGATGAGCAAATTACGTCAACAAGGAGTGGAATTGCTTTCTGATGTCAAAAGAGCGTATATCGAGGCTGATGGAAGTATTAGTGTCATTACCTATGAGTCTTCATCAGTGACCAGTGACCAGTGACCAATGACCGGGTTATTAAGTATGAAATATAACAGTAATCATAGGTAAAAACGCTAGAAGGAAGCTTTGCCACAATTGAAAGTTTGATTGGGGAATGGGCTGTGGTTCTTCTAGCAAAGCTTCTATTCTCTGTTCCAAACGCTCGGTACTGCTCGAACCTAATGCCGCACAACATATTTCTGAAGATACAGATGGAGTACTAGCGACTAGTAACAGCGATTCTGCTAGCAGTAGTGGGTCTACTCTTGATGCAGCATATGTATCCGCTCGTAGTTCGCGTAATGTTAGTAATTCTTGCCATAGAGCGTCTGTATTGGGTAACCAAGCGGTGCAAAAACGCGCCCATCCCAACCAAAAAAACCAAAATGTGTCTCGGTAGTAGAAATGTCCTTGCTCGTGAGCAAAGACTGTTTCTAATTGCTCTGGGGTCAGAGTTTGTAACAGTCCTTCACTTAAGACGAGGTGAGGCTGCCAAAATCCAATTTGACCAGCAAATAGTGCTCTTGTGTTGAGAATTCTCACTTGCTGACCTGCAATATTCATTGGAAGACAATTGCGGGTAGACTTAATGGATTGCCATCCTTCTACTGCTAGTTTAATGCATGAAATGGCAATAAAAGCAAGAGTACTTAATGCGACAAAATAACCAAAACAACCCGTCTGCAAACCGCCCATTTTGCCTTGGGGTCCCATGCACAGTAGAGCAATATCCGTCATCAAAATGAGCAATGGGGGAAAGAGAAATAAAAAGAGCGTTTTTTGCCATCGCTCATTCCAGTTACCTTGGATTTTGGTCGATTGAGACCTCATCCAATAAGCAACTGTTAAAGCAGATAGAATTATCAAAAGATGCATTATTTCTCCTCCCTGGCTTGGCGTGCGGCTTGAATGCGTTTTGCGATCGCTTGTATTTGCTCGGTAGCAGCTTCATCAAGACTATCAGCAAAAGCAGCAATGACATCGGGGTTTCCTACCGCTAAAAATCGTCGTAGCTGCTCGTGTGCTCGAATCATTTCTGCCTGCTGTTTTGTGACTAGAGGTCGCCAATAAAACGCTCGCCCTTTTTTGTCGCAAGCTAGCCAACCTTTGTCTGTAAGGCGTCGCAACACTGTAGTTACCGACGTATATGCTAACTCTCGGTTAGGATCGGCTAAAATGCGATCGTGTACATCCTTAACTGTAACCGAATTGAGTTCCCAAATAATACTCAAAATTTCTGCTTCTAAGGGACCTAAAGACAGTTGTTTGGGGCGGTAGTTAGGTAGTGGTGCCATGTCGATTTGAATTTTTAATAGGACATCTATCTGGAAAATGGGGACTGGGGATTGGCGATTAGGGACTAGGAAAGAGACGTTTTTGTTTTTGGTTGTAGGTTATTCCCATGATGGGTGTCTGACCTAAAGCATGGGTTTTGGTTCTCTATATTTAAGCCAAACACAACTTGTTCAAGCTGTTTGTATCTCTCTTTAGATTACCGCTATCTTTCCATTGATAAGTTTTTCTTGCGCTCGCAATAGGAATTTCCAATGGATACTTCCTTAGATTTACCTCCATTATTAATTATGGCTAGTGCATACACTAGTTAGAATGTTTGTCATGAGTATAAATCATTATTAAATCAGGCGTACCAAACCCGTGAAGCTATACATTTACCATACCCCAGAGTCTACTCCAGCACATGAAGTCCCAGAATGCGCGATCGCAGTAGACGTGTTGCGAGCCACGACTACAATAGCGACAGTCTTGTCTGCGGGAGGCGAAGCTATCGAAGCTTTTAGCGATTTGGATAAACTGATGACAGAGAGTGAAAAATGGCCTCCTGAAAAACGCTTGCGAGCAGGAGAACGGGGTGGTGGGAAAGTCCCTGGCTTTGATTTGGGTAACTCTCCTCTAGACTGTACGCCGGAGTTAGTACGGGGAAGGCGTTTGTTCATTAGTACTACTAATGGCACTCGGACGTTACAAAGAATACAAAATGCTAGAACTGTACTGACGGCTGCGTTTGTTAACCGCGCTGCAGTAGTGCAACACCTTGTAGAAAAACAGCCAGAAACTGTTTGGATTGTTGGATCGGGTTGGGAAGGGAGTTTTTCTCTGGAAGATACTGCTTGTGCGGGTGCAATTGCTCACAGCGTTTTACAACATACAAAGCTGTCACCTGATGAGGTTGCTGGTAATGATGAAGTGGTGAGTGCGATCGCTCTTTACTCCCAATGGCAAGATAACTTACTTGGGCTATTCCATCACGCCAGTCATGGCAAACGCCTGTTACGTCTAGAATGCCATGAAGACCTGAAGTATTGCTCTCAAGAGGATATTCTAGATGTTTTACCCATGCAAGAAAAACCTGGAGTTTTAAAGAGCTTTTAAGCATACATCATATATTGCGTAGGTTGGGTTGAGGAACGAAACCCAACATTGAACAGAATTGTTAGAGGATGTTTGTAAAGTCACCGTTGGGATCGCGATCCCCCCTAGCCCTCCTTAAAAAGCAGGGCTGTTTCATTCCCTAAAAGTCCATAATTTACAAGCGTATCAATCAAAGAAATCAGGTAGTTCAAAAACTTAATTTTTTGATGAACCAGGCGATAAGCGGAGCTGAAAGCCTTCGGCTTATCGCACTTAAGTTTACTCGTTGAAGTAGTAATTTTTCGATGGCCGACTCCCTAAAATTTTTGGCTGATACTCTTGACAAAATCCTGTTCTGAGCGAATGAAACAGGCATGCCTTAAAAAGCGGGGAAAATACTCTTAAAAGTCCCCCAATTTATCGGGAGATTTAGGGTAGACGCCGAGATACGTATCTCGGCGTCTACCCTACAGCGCTTGGGATTTGAAGTTGAGGTAGGTCGCCATCCCGACCAACCCGCAAAAATAATCACCAATGATTCGGCAATCTGTCTCCCGCCGTCCAATTTATCTAGCGGGAGGTACAGAAAGTGTCAAAATTGATATGTGAGTCCGGCGTATAAATTTACAACTTCAAAAATCCAAATTTTTCAGATTGCAACTAAATTTAGGGGAGTTGTTCCCTGAGAAACTGTTCAAATTCTAGAACAGCATCATACTGGTCGGGCATAGCAATATACTGTAGTAACACATTTGGGTCGAGATTGGGGAAGAAGCTGCTACGCTCAACTTCCTCATATTCCCCAGAGGAATTTAAACGAAATATTCTAATGGTGTCAGATTTCCAGAACCAAATTTCGGGAACTTGTTTTGGTTTGTATAATTCCTTTCTGTTAATGGTGCCACTGGTAACAATGATTTCAATGACGATATCAGGGACTTCTTTTTTTGTGCCAATACTGTAAGATTCATCGGGTGTCCCAGAGGCATAACCCGGTGCTTGTAAGGTATAACCTCCACGTCCATAAAACCGGATACCCAACGTTCTTATATAAATTTCTAGTAAATAACCGAGAGTTGTTTTCACTTCTTCATGTTCTTCAGCAATAGGAGCTATAATTTCTAAAATTCCTGATAAATAAGATAGGCGCACACTGCGATTATCGATGAGTTGTGCCTCAATTCCTTTAAATTGCTCCCAGGTCACATCTGTTAGAGTGACTAGTTTTTCTTCTACAGCACGGTCTAAAAGTGAAATATCCATAAAATTAATCCATGGCATCTATTTTGATATTTTACAAATTGTAGAAAACTTGTGACTACGCATTATACTAAAAAGCAGAAATTTGTATACGTGCAGGCGTGTAGACATGGCGACAGAGAAGAAAATATCCCAACGAGCTAGCAAACTCCAACAAGCCGCAAAAGCAGAGAAGATAAAACCCGCACTTGCCTCCACACCAGAGGAAGTCCAGCCAATAGTGGTAAATCAGTAAGACCGCACAGTCGTCAAGGTAAGAAAGCGCTAGGTGCATTTGTGTCACCAGAAACCTCAAAACAGTTGAAGCAAATTGCCTTAGACCAAAATTCGAGCGTTCAGGATTTAGTCATTGAAGCGTTAAATGATTTGTTTATTAAATATGACAAGCGTCCAATTGCAGAATAAAATGTGCCAAAATTAGTTAGTGCAGATCTGTCTACACTACCTTCAAACGATTGACACGTAGCTTTTTAGTTTTAATCATGACAGCATCCCACTTAAGAGTGGCGGCTTCACTGGCTCGGAGTCCGTGTCTGAACATTAATAAAAGCAAAGTGCGATCGCGTTCTTTGTACCTGCCCCGACTACCTGCGGCTTCGATTAATGAGATAATTTCGTCAATCTCTAAATTTTCGCGGCTGCGATATTCTCTGTTGGACTGACGTTTAAATTTGGGATTTAGGGTGTGGAGGGACATGGAATTTTTTCAAAAAAAAAGAAACTGTCGGATTAATAGGATAGTCTTTCAACAGTCAACAAATGGGTCAGGTTTACCGATGCCTAACTCAAGTAATTTGACTTTCACATCAAAAGGATACTTGCCACAGTAGTAATATTTTTTGTCCATAAGATTAGCTAAATAATATCCTTCTTTGCCGCCATTGATTTTGAAAAACTCTTTTGCTACTTTTGTCATAGAGGTTCCAAAACCGACAAATGTATCCTCGATCGGAAATCGTGGCAAATTAAAAGGATTGTAAAACGTCTCTCCGTGTATAAAAGCCCACTGAGTTCCTTGACGTAAAGCCACTTGGTAGTAAACAGGCATCACAACAGAAGTGTTAGAATCTGTTAACATAAAATTATATTGTCTTACTAAAATCAAGAAACAGCCCCTAGCTGCAACTCCCCTACTCGCTACTCCCCACTCCCTACTCCCTTTTTCAAGACAGATGAGATGGTATTCAAGCTATCAGCTAGCTGACCGAATAATAAACTAATACCCCCACAACCCATAGCGACAATCATAATGGTCAATTCTCCACTTCCCCAAAAAACGGCATTGGGTTGGTAGAGGATAACGCTTAGAGTTATGAGGGCTGAGAGACTTCCTAGTGCTAAAGACAGCCTGACACTAAAATCAGAAAAAGTATAAAACTTTATGTGATTTAGTAAATACGCACTCCAAGGAACCCACACAGCAGAAAGGTAAGCAGTGTAAAACAAGAGAATTAAACCAATAATTTCTCCTCCCTTAAGAGCGATCGCTAAAGCAAACAAAGCATTTATGGCTGCAATTAAGATTTTATTTCCCTGAAATTTAGGCAATATCTGTAAGTCCAACATGGTTTTGGTTTGCACCCGCAACACACTGCTACCCAAACCCAAAGATGGAACAGCTAAAACTCCAATTAAAAAGACTCCTAGAGGTTGATTTGTTCCATGACCAACCCAAGACAAAATGTAGGGAACAACTTCTTTGGCATCTAAATTAGTAGGTAAAATTCCAGCATTTTGAGCGGCAATAACTACAGTAGAAGGAAGAAAAGCTAAGGCAATTATTGCTATTGCAGCGAGGGTACAACCGAGATAAACAGTACGTACATCTATAGCTTGCACCATATATTGGTGACATTTCATATCGATCGCTACCAACAATGTTGTGGAGAGGGAAACACCAATAACTTCAGCGATACTAATTTGAGGCAAAGAGGAAATAAATTCCAAGGGTGCTTGTACGTAGTTTTGTATACCATTCAATACCCATAATGCGTAAACTAGCCCTAAAATGTTGAGCAAGAGCAATCCACGAAACAACCAACTTGCTTTCTCAACTGCTAGTAATGAGAGAATCCAAAATAACAATGTCACCGTCACCATAGTGGTTAATTTACCTACTCCCATCACAGCAAGAATGGAAGCAGCAGCAATAATTTGGACAGCACTAATACCAATAAATGACATCCATGACATTAAGCCAACGCCAACCTTCACCAAATTTCCATAACGGTTTCCCAGTAACGTCCAAATTTGCTCGATTTGTGTCCAGTAGAATTTTGCAAGTGCTAAGCTAGCGATCGATCCCAATCCAACAGAAACTGCATACAAACTACCCATAACTCCTGAAGACACAGCTTTTTCACCAGTTCCTAGAAGAAACCCCAATCCATAATGGGCAGATACCAGTAATGTTGCTAAAGAGAAAATACTTAGTTTTCGATTTTCAGAGATGTTCATTATATTCTCATAGATTATTCAGCGTCTACTAGTTCAAAATGTACTCGTTTACCAACGGCTCTAGCAGCACGTTCAATTGTTTCTAAGGTTACAGATACATCCTCTGGATCTAAAAGTCGATCGAGAGACGACTTACTAGTTTGCATCTGCGCTGCCATTTCTGTCTTGGTTAAATTCTTTTGTTCCATTGCCTGTTCAATCTGCCACGCAATGACTCGCTTCACAGCAATCAAATTAATCTCTTCAAGCAACCCTTCTTCTTTAAGAAAATCATCGAACGATGAACCAATATACGGATTATTATTCATTCTCCACCTCCCATTTTAATTTTTGCCTGCGCTCTAAAGCTAAATCCAATTCTTTTTTAGGTGTTTTCTGGGACTTTTTAACAAATCCATGAAGTAAGACCATTTGATTTTGATAAATACAAAATAGTACGCGAGCTATACCTTGAGGTAAATCAGTACGAATCTCAAATAGCCCATCGAGCGACAAATAGGCATCCCAATAGGCCAACCAAACTCAACTGTTTTAATATCAGTTCCAATCAAACGTCGCTCTTCTTGGCTCAAATCCTTTAACCAATTACGAACTGGTTCTTTACCATTTTCATTTTGATAAAACTTTGCCGGAATACGCTTATCTGTCATTTATATCAAAATCTACATAACAGACGATATGGCTTGACCTGCTAAATACCCGGTTGTCCAAGCACTTTGAAAATTAAATCCACCAGTGATCCCATCTATATCTAAGATTTCTCCTGCAAAATAAAGTCCCGGAACTAACTTACTTTCCATTGTTTTAAAATTAACTTCCTTAAGGTTAACACCACCACAAGTCACAAATTCTTCTTTAAAAACTCCTTTACCATCAATTAAAAATTGTCCTTTAGTCAGTTCTTGGACTAATAAATTTAGTGTTTTACTGGGAAGTTCTGCCCAACGCATTTCAGGAGCAATCCCAATACGAGAAATTATATACCGCCAAAGCCGATGAGGCAAATCCACTCCACGATGCAAGGACATCGCCCGCTTCCCCCATTCGTTTTTTACTGCTAAAATTTTTTGTCGTACTTCTTCTGTCTTAAAATGGGGTAGCCAATTAACGTGTAAAGTGGCTTTGTAGTTGTTAGAGTGTAACACTCTTGCACCCCAAGCAGACAGTTTTAGGACAGCAGGACCGCTTAAACCCCAATGCGCGATCAATATTGGTCCTAGTTGTTCTATGGAGGGTTTATCTGGTACAGTTAACGATAAACGTACAGATTCAACGCTAACACCAGCTAACTCTCTGAATTTTTGGTCGCGAATATTAAAGGTGAATAAAGAAGGAACTGGTGGTTCAACAGTGTGTCCTAAATCTTTAGCTAATCTGTAACCTACCGGGCTGCTTCCTGTTGCAATCAATAAGCGATCGCATTCCAAATTCTCTCCAGACTTGAGAACAATTTTAAAGCGATCGCTCTTAGCGCAAGCTGTACCCAGCTTATCGCCTGTTACATTCACAGAAACAACTGTTTGTTCGGTACGCAATTCTACCCCAGATGCTTTTGCTGTTTTCATCAAACAATTGGCAATTGTTTCCGAACTATCGGTGATGGGAAACATCCTACCATCTGCTTCAGTTTTTAGAGGAACTCCTCGATTAGCAAACCAACTCACTGTATCCTTAGCTTGAAAGCGAGTGAAAGCACCAAGCATTGCTTTTCCGCCTCTAGGATAATTTTGCACTAATCCTGATGGTTCAAAACAGGCATGAGTTACGTTGCAACGTCCACCACCAGAGATTAAAACTTTATTTAAAGGGTGACGACTGGCTTCAAGTAAAATCACTTGAGCTTTTGGATTTGCTTGGGCTGCTGTAATTGCACCAAAGAAACCAGCCGCACCTCCTCCTATAACGACTACCACTAAAGGTTTCACTGCTACTCCCTACTCCCTACTCCCTACTCCCTGATTACACATTAGATTTATACATTTGCGACATAATACCAGTCATGCTGTCCAACCAACCTGCAAAATTTAGCACGGCTGCTGTGGTGGTTGGAGGTTTGGAGATCAGAGAATCTTCCTGAATTAAACGCGCAAAATTAATTTTAATTGAACCAGATCTTTTTTCGCCACGACTATTAAAAAACTCGACTCCAGCTAGTTCCAGAATTTTAATGACTTCTTGCGCCATGATACCATAGCCAATTGTGGTGGGATGAATGCCATCTAACGAGAACAATCCCCCTTGATGTCTTCCTTTGGCATCAGAAATCAAGAATCGCGTATCGGGTTTTGGATTGAGTTGCTCTAAAGCAGGAGGTAAATTATATGGAGTCCACCAACTCGGACGATTTGCACGATCTTCGTCTACTAGGTAACGCTTATAAGCTAACCGGTCTAATAATGAAACCATCTCGAATACGTACCAATCTTTTCCTTGGAGTCGTCCTTGCCGTACTGCTTCTACTATAGATTCATTATATTTATCGATCGCGCTATCAATGGCTCTGGCTTGATTAGCAGTCAGATGAGGATGGCGCTTAGCATCAAATTTTTTTTCATCCAACCAAATGGGAACGTAGTATGGGTAATAACGAGATCCGGGCGAAGCTTTTTTCCCTACCTGTGCGGGATTGATACCTTTTACAAAAGGTGGAATCGTAACATGAGGTACTGTAGCCCAAATTACATGACGTGCTTTAATTTGCTTGACCTGCTCTACTATTAAGTCTAACTCAGCTTTGAAATGACTGGGTAGCCAAACTGTATAGCGATCGTTTACGCTCATATCAGTATAAGAGTCTGCTTCAGACCAAACTGCTTTGAAGGTTAAAATACTGCCTAAAGCATTGTTTGCTCCAATAGCAACAATGAGAGTTTCAATTCCATCTCCTTCTTGGCTCAAAGCTTTTGCTGCACCGAGAGGAGTTAAAGCTTCTCCATTTTTATCCCTTGCTGTATCTAAAACCCGTAACGTAGCGATTTCGTTGGCGTGTTCGGGGACTTGTTTTAAAGAATTTAACTCATCATCATCCTTGAAAGGATTATTAAGAATAATGTCGCGAGCAGTTTTGGCTGTGCGAGAAAGTGTATTCCGTAAATCCCAACCATACATGGCCAAATTATGAGCGCTCGATCCCTTTTCTGGTGACTGAAGAGAATTTTTAGCCCACCCTTCCCAATACTTTTCGTTAGCATCAAGATACTTTCTCAACCACGGCAGTATCATAGCAAAGTCTATTGCATTGATACCATCAGCTACCCGAAAGCGATCGCCTAAATCTTTAGCAAACTTTTCTAAATTTAATGGTAAGCCGTTTCCTGGACTGTCGTAGTTAGGACAGCGAAATTGCTCGCTACAACCAAGTTCGCGGGCTATCAGCATGGGATAGGAAAACTTGGTATTAAAAATTGCTCCACTTTGAAAGCCTTGGGTTAGGGAGTCGCCAATCGCTACAAGACGATGAGCTGGTTTACCCTGTCTGTTAACTGTAACAGGAATTCCTAAAGTTGGGTCTGTTTCTGGTTCGCGAGGTTCTAAGCGAATCGCTGCTTTCACCTCATCAGGTGCATTTTCTAATCCTTCTAGATATTCAGGAGATACAGTTTTGGTCATAACTAATTTGAATTGGTGAACTCGGGGATTGGGTATTAATTATTTAGTAGGTAGGGCTAAAGCCCACCAATATCTAATGTAAGGATAGCCTTACCTAGTGCAATACTAAATAATTAAGGAACCGCAGCCTGTAGCAGATGAACGCGGATAAATCTGTACTTTATTCAAGTGAGCGCTATATTACCTCGGCTTCTCTGCTTGCTCCCTTCAGTTGACAGCTTCTTTTAGCCAATCTACTTCGCTTGGCTCTAGAATGGGAGTTAACTTTTCTACAACAGCGGTATTGTAATTTTCTAACCACTCACGCTGTCTGTGTTCCAATCGATCTACGTCAATCAAGCGTTTCTCGAAAGGAACATATGTTAGTGATTCAAAGCCGTACCAAGGGGTTTTACTTGGAGCTGCTAGAAGTTCGGTTTCTGGAGTTAGATTTTTGACTACATAGAGGTTTTCTATCCGAATTCCTCCCCAATTTGCTAGGTAAAAACCCGGTTCAATACTCGTTACCATTCCTGGTTCTAAGGGTTCGGAGGCACGTTTACTGATTCCATTAGGACCTTCATGAACGTTTAAAAAAGCACCAACTCCATGCCCGGTTCCATGTCCGTAGTCAAGTTCTTCCATCCACATGGTGCTTCGGGTTATACCATCGAGTTGAACGCCTGTTGTTCCTTTAGGGAAGCGTTGCATGGCACAGTTAATGTGTGCTTTTAAAACTTCGGTATAACGTAAAATTTGTTCGGGAGTTGGCTCGCCTACAATAATAGTTCTGGTAGCGTCTGTTGTCCCTCCCAAATACTGCGCCCCTGAGTCAAGTAAGAAGAATTGACCGTCTTTCAGCAATACGTCGGGACTGGGTGTACCGTAGTGAACGATGGAACTGTTTGCTCCTGCGCCTGCGATTGTATTAAAACTTAATCCTTGAAAGTCAGGTTGTTGTTGGTAGAATTGAGCGATCGCATTTGCAACATCCAACTCGCTCAATTGCTTTGAGCTTGCGAGTTGTTCGGATATCCACTTTAAAGTTCGGACTATCCCGCGACTTGCTTTGAGATTCGCCGCCTTCATTTGCTCGATTTCAACTTCATTTTTTCGAGCTTTCATTCCTTCAACAGGATTGGCAGTTTCTACAATTCTGTTCTTATCTATTAATTGATAAGTTCCCATTGTTGTCTGTTTGGGGTCTAAAAGGACTTTGCTCTGGCTTTCTTGAGAAATTAAAGCTTTCAGAGTTTCTGTATATTTCTCGTAGGGAAGTAAAGTGACACTGCCTTCCAAAGATTGCCGAACTTCTGCATCAATACGAGCTAAATTAGTAAATAGAAATGCATCATTTAGAGTGACGATCGCATAAGCAATGAAGACGGGATTGTAAGGAATATCCCAACCCCTCAAGTTAAACAACCATGCTAGTTGATCCAGCTTAGTAACAGGGAAGATATCTGTTTTGTGCGATCGCATTGCTTCCCTAATTCTATCCAACTTCTTCTCTATTGTTTCGCCTGTAAATTCATTGGGTACGTGAAATACCTTAGAATCACCCAAAGTAGGAATAGGTTCTGATTCCACCCAAGGGCTTTGAGAACGAACGATATCCACCAAATTCTTATCCACTGGAACTGATTCCACACCAGCAGACTTTAGTTTATCTTGAAACGTCCGATATTGTTCGGCAGGAATAGTAAATGGATCGAAACCCAAGCGAAAACCAGAAACTTCTTGTCCCAAAGTTTCCAACGTTTCCACCAAAGTTTTATGCCCTTCCGCACCCAATTTTGAGACCTGAACCTGAGATAGATCTATCTCTAGATCTGCCTGTTCGTGGTAGCGAAAATCAACAAACAACCAACTCGATTCCCGTCCTACCAAAAAATCCCCTGCAGAACCCGTAAAGCCACTGAGCCACATTCGTCGCTGTTTTGCTTCTGGTAAATACTCATTTAAGTGCTCGTCAGCAGAGGGAATCAGGTAAGCATCTAACTGATACTCTTCCATTAATACACGTAAATTCGTTAATTTCGCTTGGAGCGAGGTAGAGGCTGGAGCCGTTAACAAGTCTGAAGGCGTCATGAATAATCAGAGTTAATATATTTATCTGTACTTATACTAACCTGTCATTTAAAGCAATACTGATGCTCTTCAAGCTTTAATTGTCAGTCAAAAGTAATTCAATTCGTTGTCCGAGTACCGCAAGCGCCCGTTCGATTGTAGGCAACTATGTTTTATGGTGGGGAGATAGGATACGTCTTACCTGTCTTTCATGAGTATTTAAAGCAGAAGCAAGATGCACCTTAGTCATGCCTTCCCTTGCGCATTGCCAAGTAAAGTGCTGCTTTTAATGCTGTTTGTACTGGTACGGCTACCTTATACTCTCCGGTGCAAACTGAAGATGGTTCTGGAATATCAAGCTTATCATCAATGCGAGCAGCAATTGCTTCTTCGAGGCAGTCAGCAGCTTCAAAAAGCGATTGCTCAATATCATTGCCTTGAGTAATAGCTTCAGGTAAGTCGCGGAAAGTCACTATAAACCCTCCATCCTGCTCATCGGGAGTCAGCAGTGCAGGAAATACAAATCGGCTCATGGTAATCGCAGGGTCAAATTTCATCTTCAGTGAGTCCAAGTTGATTAAGCATTGCTTTGAGAGTGCCTGTTTTCAGTTCATCTTTCGGGTTTCTTACAATAGTGAATTTCTCACCAAAATAAAGTGTTACATAACTTCCTTTACCACGTTTTTTATCAACGTAGGCTTCGATGCTTCGATGTCACGCTCTTGAGCCAGCTTTTTTACCTTTTTGATGAACTCACTCCCCTTCATAATTCCAGTATCGGACAAAATTGTCCGCTCTTCAACTATAGGAATCATAAATGATGTATGAAAAAATCTTAGTACTGTAGGTAGGGCTATGCCGCACAAAAGCTTTATGTGGTGGGCAATGCCCACCCTACGTATCTTTCAAAAATCAAATAAGAGTCCTATAGATCCAGCGATCGTTCAGAATTTCAGGAAAAGCTGTATCCTAATCTTGGTGACTTTGGCGTCTTTGTAGTTATAAAACTCTATATAATTATGACAACATCTGTAAAATCTTTTGATACAAGTGCTCTTATCGCTTCATTAGAAGGTATTGAAATTATTACTGATTCCCATCAAGTAGCAAAATTATCTCAAGATTATCATACATTTAGCCCAGTACTTGTACCCAAACTAGAAGGGAAAGTAGGGGATTTGGTTGTGCGTCCTGCTAACGAAGAAGAGGTATTAAAAGTTGCAGCAGCTTGTGTCATACATCGGGTTCCTGTAACAGTACGGGGTGCAGGAACGGGAAATTACGGTCAGTGTGTTCCCTTATATGGTGGTGTTATTTTGGATATGACCCGAATGCACGAAATACTTTGGGTAAAACCAGGGATAGCACGGGTGCAAGCTGGGGTAAACTTAGCAGCATTGGACAAACAAGCACGGGAAATCGGTTGGGAAATGCGAATGGCTCCTTCTACATACCGCACGGCGACAATTGGCGGATTCATTGCAGGTGGTAGCGGAGGAATTGGCTCGATACAGTACGGTTTTTTGGGAGACAGGGGTAATCTTCAAGCTTTAAAAGTTGTCACTTTGGAAGATGAACCACGAGCAATGGAATTACGTGGTGATGAGGTACAAAAGGTTAACCATGCATGGGGTATTAATGGTGTTATTACTGAATTGGAAATTCCTTTGGCTCCAGCCTATCCTTGGGTAGAGGTCATCGTTACTTTCGATGATTTTATGCAAGCTGCAAGATTTGGTCAATCTCTGGCTGAGGCAGAAGGGATGATTAAGAAAGAGATTGCTATTTTTGCAGCCCAGATATCACATTACTTTACTGCTATTAAACAGTACATCCCAGATGGAACGCATGCTGCTTTGTTAATTGTTGCAGAATCTAGTTTTGAATTACTATCGGGATTGGTAAGACAATTTAGTGGTAAGATAAATTACCAAAAATTAGCACCAGAGGCAGGCAAAGGGGTTAACTTAGGGGAGTTTACCTGGAATCACACGACGTTACACGCTCGGACTGTGGATACTTCCATGACTTACTTGCAAAGTATTTTCCCTGCCGATAATCTGCAAGTTGTCGAGCATATGTATCATCATTTTGGCGATGAGGTAACCATGCATCTGGAATTTGTTCGCCAACACGGTCGTGTAGTTCCCGGTGCTTTGCAGCTTGTACGTTTTACAACGGAGGAACGGCTTAACGAAATTATCCGCTATCACGAAGAGCAAGGAGTGTTTATCGCTAATCCTCATACGTATATTATTGAGGACGGTGGGAGAAAAGCGATTGACCCAGAACAATTAAAGTTTAAGGAGATGGTCGATCCTCACGGATTAATGAATCCCGGTAAAAGTAAGGCATTGATGCTAAGATAAGAATCCGAAATTAAACGTAAGTGAAATTCTCTCTGTTGCAACTCGATTGTCTCAAAAATTATAGATTTGGGTTTATGAGTAAAGGGACTTTGTTTGATAAGGTGTGGGACGCACACACAGTTGGTATACTCCCTTCAGGGCATACACAACTCTTTATTGGATTGCACTTAATTCATGAAGTGACTAGTCCTCAAGCTTTTGCTATGTTACGGGAACGGGGTCTAAAGCCACTTTTTCCAGAATTGACTGTCGCTACTGTGGATCATATCGTTCCCACAGACAATCAAGCACGTCCTTTTGAGGATAGCTTAGCAGAGGAAATGATGCGATCGCTAGAGCAAAGTTGTCAAGAAAATGGCATAAAATTTTATAATATAGGTTCTGGAAGTCAGGGTATTGTTCACGTCATTGCTCCAGAGCTAGGATTAAGTCAGCCGGGAATGACCATCGCTTGCGGAGATAGTCACACATCAAGTCATGGTGCATTTGGAGCGATCGCATTTGGAATTGGAACTAGTCAAGTTAGAGATGTTTTAGCTTCCCAAACCCTAGCCCTCTCAAAGCTGAAAGTGAGGAAAATAGAAGTTAACGGCACTTTAAAACCAGGTGTCTATGCTAAAGATGTCATTCTCCATATTATCCGGGATTTGGGAGTCAAAGGTGGCGTAGGATATGCTTACGAGTATGCAGGCACAACCTTCGAGCAAATGAACATGGAAGAACGGATGACCGTTTGCAATATGTCCATAGAAGGCGGTGCTCGTTGCGGTTATGTCAATCCCGACCAAATTACCTACGATTATCTCAAGGATAGAGATTTTGCCCCCAAAGGAGAAGATTGGGATAAAGCTGTTGTTTGGTGGAACTCTATACGTAGCGATGCAGATGCAGAATACGACGATGTAGTTATCTTCGATGCAGCTGACATTCCTCCCACCGTAACCTGGGGTATCACACCCGGTCAAGGTATTGGAGTGAACGAACTCGTACCCACCCCCGAAGAATTGCCAGAACAGGAAAGGTTTATTGCTGAAGAAGCGTACCAGTATATGGATCTGATTCCAGGCGCACCCATTAAGGGGACAAAAGTTGATGTTTGTTTCATTGGAAGTTGCACCAACGGACGCATCAGCGATCTGCGAGAAGCAGCTAAAATTGCCAAAGGTCGTCAAGTTGCACAGGGAGTGAAAGCGTTTGTCGTCCCTGGTTCGGAAAGGGTGAAGCAACAAGCTGAAAATGAAGGTCTCGATAAAATATTTTTAGAAGCGGGATTTGAGTGGCGCGAACCGGGATGTTCGATGTGTCTTGCTATGAATCCCGATAAGCTTCAGGGAAGGCAGATAAGTGCATCTTCCTCCAATCGCAACTTCAAAGGAAGGCAAGGTTCTGCTTCCGGGCGGACTTTGTTAATGAGTCCTGCAATGGTTGTTACCGCAGCGATTAAAGGGGAAGTGTCTGACGTGCGGGAATTGTTGTCGTGATGGGGACTGGGGACTGGGGACTGGGAACTGGGAAAGATATATCTTACCTCGTCACCTCGTTCCCAGGCTCCGCCTGGGAATGCCTTACTTGAGGCTCCGCCTCCCGATATAGCCCACACGCGAGGCGGAGCCTCGCAGTCTGCGTTCCCAGCCAGAGACTGGGAACGAGAAGAATCTAAAATCCAAAATCTAAAATCCAAAATCCTTTTATGGTTAGTGAAGTCAAAATTGTTTCAGGGCGGGGTATTCCTTTAGTAGGAAATGATATAGATACAGATCGCATCATTCCTGCTAGATATTTAAGGTGTGTCACCTTTGATGGCTTAGGAGAACACGTATTTACCGATGACCGTACAGTATTAAAAGGAGAGCATCATTTTGATCTACCTCAGTACAAAGGAGCTAATATTTTGGTAGTCAACCGCAACTTTGGTTGTGGTTCCTCACGGGAACACGCACCACAAGCGCTTTCCAAATGGGGCATTCAAGCTGTGGTTGGTGAAAGCTTCAGTGAAATCTTTTTTGGGAATTGTGTTGCCATAGGAATTCCTTGTGTAGTTGTTGATACAGAGACTGCTAAAGAACTGCAAGAGAGATTGGCTGCTAATTCTGAAGTTGCCATTTCAGTGAATTTGGAAAGCTTGCAGGTTCAATGCGGTGACTTTTCAGCTTCTATTTTGATGAATGAAAGTACCAGAAATATGTTTCTTACTGGAAGTTGGGATGCTTGCGGTCAATTAGTGGCTAACAAAGACCAAATTCGGGCAACTGCTGCAAAGCTGCCATATACTAAATGGCATGAGTCTGTTGCAAGTTAGTAGAACCCAAAGTCGCTCATGATTGACATTGACGGTTCCTATGGAGAAGGCGGAGGACAAATACTCCGGACTTCTCTTAGTTTATCTGCTATTACCGGTCATCCAATCCGGATAAATAACATTCGTGCAGGACGCGATCGCCCAGGGCTAGCCGCACAACATCTGACCTCTGTTCGTGCAGCAGCAACGATTTGTCGTGCCAAAGTCCGGGGAGATGCCATGGGATCTATGACTTTGGAGTTTATTCCTGGTAGTGCAGTAGGAGTAGGAAATTATACGTTTGATGTCAGCGAAGCACGGGAAGGTGGTTCAGCAGGTGCTGTTGCTATGGTGTTACAAACTGTATTGTTGCCTTTGGTGCTTGCTAATGGCAATTCCCAAGTGATATTGCGGGGCGGAACTCACGTTAATTACAGCCCCTCGATGACCTACATTCAAGAAGTTTATCTTCCCATACTGCATCGCATGGGCGTACAAGTTACGATGCAAATCAATGCTTGGGGATGGTATCCTCAAGGTGGCGGAGAAGTCGAATTGTCTGTGAGTGGCGATAAGCTGGGTACAGCTTGCGCTAAGGGCGATCGCACTCTAAATGGGATTAACTTATTAGAACGAGGCGACTTACAACAAGTACGGGGTTTAGCAGTGGTGACAAAACTCCCCTCTCATATTCCTCAAAGAATGGCGAGTCGTGCTGAGAATATATTACGTGAAGAACAATTGAAAGTGGGAGTACAGCCAATTCATGCAAAAGGTGTAGCACCAGGGGCTGGTTTGTTTCTCACTGCTGAGTATGAAAATAGTTTGGCTGGCTTTAGTGGTTTGGGGCGTATTGGTTTGCCTGCAGAAAAAGTTGCTGAGATAGCTTGTGAAGAATTTCTGAAGTTTCATGAAACAGGCGCACCAGTAGACGAACATTTAGGAGATCAATTACTATTGCCAGCTGCTTTAGCATCAACTAGAAGCGAGTACCGAGTGGCTGTTGTTAGCAATCACTTAACCACTAATGCTTCTGTTATCGAGCTATTTGGATTGGCAAAGGTAACAGTAGATGAAGAAGAGAACAGAGTTGTTGTGGAACCGTTAGACAGGAAAAAATAATTAAGCTATAAATTTTTTATATATTGCACTCAATAAAAAACCACTATATTAGCTTCTCGAACAAATTGGTTCTAATTTTTGATTGTTTCCATTCAAATATTCTTTCACAGAACGAGCTAAAGCTTTTGCCAAAATTGGAGGAACAGCATTTCCAATTTGATTAAATTGACTATTTTCAGAACCTTGAAATTCAAACCAATCTGGAAAGCTTTGAAGACGAGCACCTTCACGCACAGTCAGTCTTCTTCGGCGTCCATCGGGTAAGCGTATTCGTAACATATCACCCGTTGCACCGCATAAATTACGACAAGTGACTGTTCTAGAAGGTATCTCAAGATGAACATCTCTAGGCTTTATACATTTAGATGCTATTTCGTATTTCTTAATATATTCATCCATGCTAGGAGTCAGAAATCTTGAGTTAGGGGAGACTAAATTCGCTAATTCTCCTAAAGCATCACCAGCTGTATATTGTGAATAAAGATGAGTTTTTTCAGGCCATCTCCAACCACCTTTATGAGCAACACAAAAAAGACGTTCTCGTTTTTGAGGTACTCCATAATCGACAGCGTTTAATATTTGCCATTCCACAATATAATTAAGTTCTTGCAGAGCCAAAACGATTTCTTCAAAATACTCTTTATTACGAAAAAGCATTCCCCGTACATTTTCAAATAACGCCAATTGCGGGCGATAACGTCGAACAGCAGAAATAAAAGTGGGGAAGCCGTCACGACTATCTTTTAAACCTAGTTGACAACCACCTACACTAAAAGGTTGGCAGGGAGGTCCGCCTATGATAACTGTAGCACAATCGACTAGATCGGATGAAGGCGAGAGATTCACGCGATCGCATAAACTGTGTAGATTATGCCTATATGTCTTACAAGCATCTTCTAAAAGTTCATAACCAATAGTTTTAAACCCTGCTGCTTCAAATCCTAAGGCAAGCCCACCACAACCTGCAAATAAATCAATAACTAAATCTTCTCTGTTTTCTGGTGGAGGTAGTTGTAGCTCTGCTTCAATAAAATCAAGATAAGAAAGTTTGCACTTCAATGTCCAAGACCAAAAATCAGCTTCTAATTATAGTAAAACAATTTGCGAGTTTGGGAGCATTGTAATGATGCTAGAAAAATCAAAAGTACGGGATGCAAAAGAACAACAGCAACGGGGAAAGCGTAAACGGTGTTTTGGGGATTTCATACGATGTCAATCCCCCCAACCCCTCTTAAAAAGGGGGGCTATGTGTCAATGTCGATCCCCCCAACCCCCCTTAAAAAGGGGGGCTATGTGTAAGTTTTCTGCTTATCTTTTACTAATATTTGTAACAGCATTTGTATTGATTTTCGTATCGCCTGTTCTAAAACCCTCTCAAGCAACTGATTTTTCAGTAGAACGTTCGTCTCTACCAGAAAAAAGCTTGCAAGATTTAGTAAAACAGGGAAAAGAACTTTATGAAATAGGACGCTTGGGAGAAGCGCAAGAAGTTTTGCAAAGGGTATCTCAAAGATATCAGGTGCTTAGAGATAAACTTCGGCTGGCAATGGTTCTGAGTAATCTGGCTCTGGTTTACCAACATCGTGGAATGTTAGCTCAAGCGAATCAAGCTATTGCTGACAGCTTACAACTTATAAGCATTAATACTTCAAAACAACACTTACAGGTTCTTGCTCAAATCCTACAAATTCAAGGAAGCCTACAATTAGAACAAGGACAAGCCGAACGGGCGTTAACAACTTGGCAACGGGCTGAGAAAATTTATACTCAAATCAGTGACAACAGTGGGATCGCTCGCAGTTACATTAACCAAGCACAAGCATTGCAAGTTATGGGATTTTACCGTCGTGCTTTGACGATGTTGATTGAAGTCGATAAAACTTTGCAATCTCAACCAGATTCTTTAACTAAGGCTATAGAATTACGATCGCTCGGAGATACACTCCAATTAACAGGAGATTTGGAACAATCTCGTCAAGTTTTACAAAAGAGTCTAGAAATTGCTCAAAACTTGCGCTCGCCACAAGAAATGAGTTCAACATTTTTAAGTTTGGGCAATACTGCTAGAATGCAACAAGAAGATCGAGATGCGATCGCGTTTTATCAACAGACTATTACCACGACTCCTTCACCACTCACCAAAGTCCAAGCTCAAATTAATTTGTTAAGCGTGCTACTTAATACACGCCAATTATCCATAGCAAAACCTCTTTTAGCACAAATTCCTGATGAGCTAGATAAACTCCCCCTGAGTCAAATAGCAGTTTATGCAAGAATTCATCTAGCACAAAACTTGATGACAGTAGCAACGAATGTAAACGATAATTCGTCTGTTAGTTTTTCAGATCCCATATTCTCAAGCAAATATATTGCTCAATTGCTTGTTGCAGCCTTTCAACAAGCGAAAGTATTGGGCGATACGCGAGCCGAATCTTATGCGATTGGAACTCTTGGAAAACTCTACGAGCAACAAAAACAATGGTCAAACGCTCAAAAACTGACACAGCAAGCGCTTTTGTTAGCTCAATCTGTGAATGCTCCGGATATTGCTTACAACTGGTATTGGCAGCGCGGACGCTTGTTGAAACAGCAAGGAGATATTCCGAGTGCAATTGCTGCCTATGATGCTGCGATCGCTGAGTTGCAGTCTTTAAGAAATGACCTTGTAGCAGTCAATCGAGATGTTCAGTTTTCATTTAAGGAAAGTGTAGAACCTGTTTATCGTGAATCTGTAGCATTGCTTTTGCGATCGCAGGGACAAAAACTGAGTGAAGAAACATTAGATAAAGCCAGACAAAGAATTGAAGCACTCCAGTTAGCAGAATTAGATAACTTTTTTCGAGAAGCTTGTTTAAATGTCACAAAGGTTGTATTAGACAACGTTGTAGATCGAGACAATCCTACTACTGCCATTATTTATCCAATTATTTTAAAAGACGAATTACAAGTCATCGTTAAAGTTGCCAAACAACAGTTACATCATTACTCTGTCAATAAATCTCAAATTGAAATAGAAAATATTGTAGGGCAACTACAGCTATACTTAACGGAACCGGACAGACTTGAAGAAGTACAATCTTTGTCTCAGCAACTCTATACTTGGCTCATTCAACCAATTGAGTCTACCTTGCAACATAGCAATATTAATACTTTGGTTTTTGTACTCGATGGAGTGTTGCGGAATATACCGATGGCAGCATTACATGATGGTAAGCAGTATTTAGTTCAGAAGTATGCTGTTGCCTTAAACCTGGGATTGCAATTGCAGAACCCAAAGCCTTTAGCACAGAAAAAATTACAAGTTCTTGCTGGGGGATTGATACAACCACCTCCTAACTTCAAACAATTTCTACCTTTACCAGAAATCAAATCTGAATTTAACTTAATTGCTAAGACAGGAGTATCGAGTACAAAACTTGTAGATCGGGAATTCACAAGTAAAGCACTGTTTGGAAACATGAACGCTTCCCCGTTTAATGTTGTTCACTTAGCAACCCACGGACAGTTTAGTTCTCGTCTTGAAGATACATTTGTTTTAGCAGCCGATGGTCCAATTAATGTCACGGACTTTGATTTGTTTTTGCGCCGTCGAGATGAAACACGCCGAGAAGCTATAGAACTTCTTGTCTTAAGCGCTTGTCAAACAGCAACAGGGGACAACCGAGCAACGCTGGGTTTAGCAGGGGTTGCTGTGCGTGCGGGCGCAAGGAGTACCGTGGCGAGTCTTTGGAATGTGGGCGATCGCTCTACTGCAATCTTAATTGGTGAGTTCTACCGCGAGTTAGTTTCTGCCAAAGTAACTAAAGCCGAAGCTCTACGTCGCGCTCAGTTAACGCTTTTACAAAAGTACCCAAACTATAGCCGTCCGGGTTATTGGGCTGCTTACGTTTTAGTGGGGAATTGGTTGTAATTATCTTTTGCAAGAGGACTAATTATTGGCGTTGCATAAATGCGGGATGATTCAGGAAAACATGGGTATTTCTCTATACTTTAAATAATGAAGTAGCAATCTAATTGAATGTTTAAGCATATCCACGGATTTAGAGTAACAGAGCGTTTTTCGCCGCCATCTTGCTAAGTAATGGCGCAAGCGAGTATTTTCTCCTTCTACCCTCGTCATATAAGTTTTGCATACGATATGGTCACCCGGTTCAATGAAACAAGGGTATACTTTCCAGCCATCTGTTACGTAAAAATAACATCCCCAGCAAGAAACAATATCCCATAATAATTTAAATGTTTCGCTACTGCGATCGCCTACAACCCAAGCTAAAATTCCGGGACGAAAATGATTTACCGCTGTCCACAACCAAACTTTGTTTTTTTTGACCCTACAAAGGTTTCAAGCTCATCTAATTCCCCAACTTCTGGTATGTCCGAAGCAGACGGTGCATTTGGTAGCTGTTGCCCAACTTGTTTAACCCAGTTGATTACAGTCGTGTGATGAACACCTTTATCTCGCTGTATTGCTCTGAATCCCATACCATTACAGTATGATCTTAAACATTCTTTTTTGACCTCATCTGAGTATCCTCTTGGTGGACTGTAAACATCTATAAATTGGCGACCACAACTAACACATTTGTGGTTTTGTTTACCTCTTCGCTTACCGTTTTTATGAATCTCAGTAGACTCACAGTATGGACACTGCATGGTAGTACACCTCAAACCCTCCCTCTATTATGCAACGCCTCTTTTTTTTGCTGGGCATAGTTCAACTCATATTTCGGGAGAAACAGGCTTAATTTATATTAATCAAACGGAAAGTTTGACAATTAATCAGTTAAAATATTCATTAAGGCAGGCAGTAGAGCGTGGCTTAAAACTAGCAATTTTTAACTCATGTGACGGTTTGGGACTAGCGCGAGAATTTGCAGCTTTGCAAATTCCACAGTTGATTGTCATGCGCGAGCCCGTTCCAGATCTTGTAGCTCAGGCATTTCTCAAACATTTCCTACAAGCATATGCAGGAGGCAAACCCCTGTATCTAGCAGTTCGTGAAGCAAGGGAAAGAATGCAAGGGCTTGAAGGTCAATTTCCTTGTGCAACCTGGCTACCTGTAATCTATCAAAATCCGGCAGAAATACCACCGACTTGGCGTGAATTAATAAGAAGGGGGAGCTTAAAAAGTAAAGCTAAGAATTCCAAGCATCATCTTTTATGGCTAGCTGGTGTAAGTCTGGCGATCGCGGGTTTAGTCATGGGAATACGCTATTTAGGAATACTTCAGCCATTGGAGTTACACGCATTCGATGGATTGTTAAGGCTTCGTCCAGACGAGAAACCTGACACTCGCTTGTTAGTTGTAAAGATTACGGAAGAAGATGTACAGTCACAATCCCAAGAAGAACCTCGAGGTTCTTTGAGTGATGCATCGCTCTTGAAATTGCTAACAAAATTAGAGGCGTATGAACCACGAGTTATTGGATTGGATATCTATCGCGACTATGCAGTGAGGCGAGATTTACCACAACTGGTAACACAAATGCAAAAAAGCGATCGCTTTTTTGCAGTTTGTCGAGTGAGCGATCCTCAATCCAGTCAACCTGGAATTTCACCACCCCCAGAAATCCCGCATCAACGCTTGGGTTTTAGCGATCTAACAGTCGATGCAGATAATGTTGTGCGTCGTCATCTTCTCTCATTAACACCACCACCCTCATCCCCCTGTCTTGCTACCTACGCTTTTAGCGTACAATTAGCGTTGCGCTATTTGGCAGTTCAGAATATTTCACTAACATTTACCCCAGATGGAACTTGGCAATTAGGCAAAGCGACTTTTAAACCAATAGAAGCACACACTGGTGGATACCAAGACATTGATGCTGCGGGTTACCAAATGTTATTAAATTACCGCTTTCATCATTCACTACAAAAATTTGTTTCACAAGTAACGCTTGCAGAATTCCTTGCAGGTAAAGTCAATGCTAGTGCAGTTAAAGATCGAATTGTTCTCATTGGAACAACGGCTGAAAGCTTTCAAGACTCCTCGCTCACACCTTACTCTACACCCGAAGGTAGGGTACAGAAAATACCGGGAGTTATCCTACAAGCACAAATGATTAGTCAACTGCTAAGTGCAGCACTAGAAGGACGCGCTCTATTGTGGGCTTTATCTATATGGCAAGAAACAATTTGGATTTGTGCATGGTCATTCACAGGCAGTTTACTTGCTTGGCATATCCTAAAGGTACGCTATCTGGTAATCGCTAATGGGTTTGCCATTCTCTGTCTCTATGCAGCTTGCTTTGTTTTCTTAACTCAATGGGGCGGTTGGATATCGCTTGTTCCTTCTACTCTAGCGCTACTGGCTAGCAGTCTAGTTGTTAGCTATAGGAAGCATAGCAATCCTATTTGATTTATAAAATACACCTAGGTAGGGCTATGTCGTACAAAAGACTTAGTGGTGGGCAATGCCCACCCTACTACAGTACCTAGGATTGTATATAAATGCTTTAGGATTGCTATATCAAATCATTAAGTGAAAACACTTTTAAATATGCCGAGCAATGAAACCTTTTTATCAGCAATTAGTTTTTAAAATCCCATTTATCTTAATTTTGATAATAAGTTGTCTCAGCACTCCGATAGCCCTTCTGGCAAAATCAACGCCTATTCTTTTTAACCCACCATCACCGCCACCCGATCGCGGCACGCCAGGAAACCGAGGAGAAGGAGCTTCACGGGGGGAGTGTATTTCTAACAACTTACCTCTCACAGCTTTAGTTCCAAGCTATGAGCAAAGTTTAAGCTTGCAAAAAGGAGAAACAAATGCAGTGACTCAGGTATGGGGTTTAACCAGTTTAGAACAGCCAAGCTTTTGGTTCTATATTCCCTACAATCAGTCATTGATTCAAGTAATGGAGTTTGTTTGACAAACAGATAATAATAAAACAATTTACCGCACAAATGTTTCTATACCGCCAAAATCTGGAATTATTGGTGTCTCTCTCAAAGAATCTCCAGCCTCTTTAGAGATTGACAAGCAGTATCATTGGTTTTTGAAGGTTAGAGTTGCATGCTATTCCAAGCAAACAACCTTAGATTATGTAGAGGGTTGGGTACAGAGAGTGAATTTAGAACCCACACTGCGCGATCGCTTAAAACAAGCCACTCCGCAGCAACAAGCAGTTATTTATGCCAGAGAAGGTATTTGGTATGATGCTCTAACATCTCTAGCAGAACTCCAGCTTGCAAACCCACAGAATTCAGTATTAGTTGAAGACTGGAAAAGCTTACTAACGACAATTGGGTTAGAAAAAATAGTGACACAACCGCTTGTTCGGTGAGTAGGGGTTAGGGAGTAGGGAGTAGGGGCTGGCTGCTGGTTTCCGAAAATAATTCTTTCTTCATGCCCAATGCCCTATGCCCCATGCCCTATGCCCAAATTGCTCTTCAAACTTTATCCCCAGGACGCCATCCACCAAGTAAGGCTGCAACGCCTAATGCAGCAAAAGTAACTGCACCCCACTTAAGAGTTGGATTCATATCCAACCACTCTAAGAACGAGGGAATTACCAATTGGTCGAAGTCCCCCTTAACGCGATCGTACTCAGGTACGGGTGCATAGAGATTATCTGGTGCATCTTCTGACTTAGGTTCGTTAGTACGCTGTCCTGCAAAACCAACCAGTGCAAGTATTGAATCCACAAGTTCTGGTGAAAAGCGTTGCAATACGTCTAAGACTCTGCCAACATCTCCGGCGATAAAATCGCGAGTGGGATGTTCGGCGGCGTAGAGAATGGCATCGGAAACAACACTGGGTTGGTAATAGGGAGGTATTCCTGTAGGCTTAACCCCAAGTTTGGTACGAACTTTGTTGTAATAAGGCGTGTTAATCACTGCAGGCTTGATGGATGTTACGCTGATAGGCAATTTTTCGTGTTGCAATTCAACGCGCAAGGATTCTAAGAAACCTTCAACTCCATGTTTGGCTGCAGAATAGGCACTTTGTAGTGGTAGACTTCGGACGCCTTCCATTGAGGAAATATGAATTAATGCTCCTCTTCCCTCTTGTTTGAGATAAGGTAGTGCTGCCATTGCACCATAAACTTGTCCCATCAAGCTAACGTCTATCACCCGTTGAAATTCTTCTGGTGTGATTTGGTCGAAGCGAGCAAGTACACCTGTCGCTGCAGCATGAACCCATGTGTCTAGTCTTCCATACAGTGCGACAGTTTTGTCCGCGATCGCTTTGACTTGTTCAAAATCACTGACATCAGCCACAACATACGCTGCTTCTCCACCAAATCCTTGAATTTCTTCCACCAAAGACTTTAACCCCGATTCGCTTCGTGCTGCGACCATGACTTTTGCACCTCGTTGGGCAAACTTGAAAGCAGTTTCTCGTCCAATCCCACTAGAAGCGCCGACTACAGCAACGACTTGTTGATGAATAGGTTTTAATTGCATAGTGATTACCCTTACTCTTTATCTCCCATGTAAAGCTTTATGAAGCATTCATTCATCTTTCATTGGAGTGAGAAGGGGTTTTGAACTGTAACTTAATTATTGGACATAGCTACCCATTAATAATAATTTTTAGGTAGCTATCATACTATTATTCGGTTTTTGTACGGTTTTCTCTACTTAATGCATAGTCTTTTTTTGGTTATGTTTAGACCATAAATTTCTATAAAATTTATGCCACAACGAGATAGATGGTTTAAAGTTTTACTGACTCAACAAGAGTTGGATAAACTGCAATCCTATGCTGAACACCAAGGTTGGAATATGTCGCAAGCATTTAGAGAATGGATTAAACAGTTGCCATGTTACTCGGATTCAAAACAGAGTTAAAACTGAATAACCAACAACGCACAGCTTTGATAAAACATTGTGGTGTAGCACGTCATGCTTGGAATTGGGGATTGGGACTAACCAAACAAATTTTAGATTGGAACAGAAATAATCCTACTGAAAAGATAAAGTTTCCAACAGCGATTGACTTACATAAATGGTTAGTAGCATTGGTAAACCCTGAATATCCATGATATTACAAATGCTCTAAATCAACTCCTCAAATGGCATTAAAAGCATTACGAATAGCTTGGAAAGATTGTTTTGAAAAGAAAAAAGGAGTTCCTAAATTTAAGAAAAAAGGTAGACATGATTCTTTGACTTTGGAAGGTGCTATCAAAATCAAAGGTTCCAACAAAATTCAAGTCCCTGTAATTGGTGTTTTGAAAACTTATGAAAGTTTACCACAGGAGGATAAAATTAAAACTTGCACAATTAGTAGAGAAGCTGATAGATGGTTTATTAGTTTTCGATTTGAAGTCACAGCTTCTGATATGAAGTTAGAAGATACTTGGTTTTTTCCTACTGTAGGTGTTGACCTTGGTATTTTAAATTTGGCTACATTATCTACTGGAGAAATTATTGAAGGAGCCAAATCTTACAAAAAATTCCAAGATAAGTTAGCCAGAATGCAATGGTTGAATCGTCATAAAGTGATTGGTTCAGCTAATTGGAACTCAGCCCAAATTCAGATAGCTAGATTGCACAGAAAGATTGCTAACATCCGAAAAGATACATTGCATAAGTTAACTACACTATTAGCCAAAAACCACGGTGTAGTAGTTATAGAAGACTTGAATGTATCGGGAATGTTGGCAAATCATAAATTGGCAGCCTCTATTGCAGATATGGGATTTTTCGAGTTTCGCAGGCAATTGACTTACAAGTGTACCTTGCATGGTACCAAGCTTGTAATAGCTGATAGATGGTTTCCTAGTTCTAAAACTTGTTCTAATTGCGGAACAGTTAAAAAAGAACTCTCCCTAAAAGAAAGAGTCTTTTGTTGCGACCACTGTAATTTCAGTCTCAACAGAGACCTGAACGCCGCCATCAACTTAAAGAACTATTCGTCCATCACCGCCAGTTAGGTGGAGTGAGCCTGTGGACTGGAGGATGCCGACATCACCAGTGTGAAGCAGGAATTAAGCATCAAAGTTCAGCTAGACCAATGACGAAAAATGTCTAGCTTTGGGTAACTTTGGGTAAGTCTTATGTAACGGTAAGAAACTTTATTCACAAAGCATGATTTTGGAAAAATTTAGGAATAAAATTCCAATATGCTTTTTTCATAAATTTTTTGTAATCCTTTGAGATGATTCTCTAGGCTAAATTTGTTCGTAAGCAAAGCATTACCTTGTTTGCCCATATCAAGGCATTTGTCATAATCTGTATCTAGCTCAGTAATCGCTTGAGCTAGTTTTTGAATGTCATTTCCTGGAACCAAAATACCTGTTTCTCCTGGTTCTACATATTCCGGAATACCTCCTACCGCACTGGCAATAACAGGTCGATAGTGAGCATAAGCTTCAAGAGTAATCAAACCTGCAGGTTCGGGCCAAATACTTGGGAAGATGACTGCAAAACACTGTTCGTAAAGAGTTTTTAACTTGTTGCTCTCACACCAACCATGCCAAGTGATACGTTCGTTTAGACCAAGGGAGGTTGCTAAGCTTTCTAATCTGGGTCGATCCCAACCATCACCTGCAATATCAAGATGAATGCGACGATCGGTTTGCGCTAAACTTGTGAGCAGCCATTCCAACCCTTTATCGGGAACAATTCGTCCAGCAAATAAGATTCTATGATTTTTATGTGTTTCTACACTTAGTGGTGCAGTTTCTGTTTGTGAAACAGAAATACTATTGTGGAGCGTTACAACTAGGTGAGGTGGTATACCATTTTTTATGTGCTGTTGCCGGATATAATCGCTTGGGGCGATGATAGTTACTTTATGAGCTTTAATAAGACTGAGCGCATCGGGAGTGTACCGAAGTTCTCGAAACATTCTTAAAGGTTTACGGCTACCACAGCCATCAACGATTTTACCCCAAGCACATCCTAGATAGGACATATTGCGATCGCAAATTTTCTGTTGTCCTGCTAAATACTTTGTCCCACTAGGGCAGTAGAGTGAGTGATTGTGGGCTGTAAAAACAGTCGCGCATTCTCCGGTCAATTGCCATAGAAGCTCTGGACTGTGGAGGTGCAGCAATTTTGTCTGGCTCTGGTCAATAGTGTGGAGTGATTTAATAATGCGATCGCTAACACCAGGTAACTTATGAGAAAAAATATAAGATAAATAGTGTTCAACACCTCCGCCTTCACCTGCAGGAAAATTAGAACAATGGTAAATTGTGTCTTGTTCAAATGTATATTCAGTTACAATCTCTCTGCTTGTCTTAATATTATTTGCTAAGTTAACCATTTCTATATATCCGTAATTTTTTTAGATAACTTATCCCATTTTGAATAAAGAATGTGACGGATAGAGTAACCCTAAATGATTCAGAAAAAATTAGAAGGTGGGCATTGCCAATCACTAAATCTTTTATGCGATATAGCCCAACCTACGTTTATTCCAAGAATTCAATAGGATTGCTATATAGGAATCATAAATGATTTATGAAAAAGGCTCAGCTTTGTAGGGCATAGCCCCACCTACAAAAATCGGTAATTTTAGAGACCAAAGGGAGTAATCCAAATTAAGTCTAGACATGACTAGCTCATTCCAAAATCCAAGATCCAATATGGTATAAGTTAAGATTTAGTGTTTAACAGTTGCTGTTTTGAAGACCTTTGACTTGATCTTTGATAATAAGCTGTGATAGCGAAGAAAACTTCGCATTGCTTTAGATATTAATGAGGGACTTCGGGCGATCGATCCTTCTAACCATACTCCTGAACCATAGGCTAGTCTTATGGTTAAAAAAGATTTAATAACATCTGCCCAATTGTAAGCTTGGGCAAGAGGATCGGTTTTATCGCTATGCCCTTTCTCCCAGGGAAAATCACCCCAAGCCTGTGCTTCTACATGAGAAGGATGCAACCAAAATGACTTAAGGCTTTCTGCGGAAGCCTCTCGCGTATCTGCCCATGGATTAATTAAGCTTGGATCGAGCAATAAATTTTCTGTAAAACAGTAAATTGCTTTCCTGACAAGTGGTAGACCCCAATCAATAAGTCTTTGATTGCATTCTTCTTTGAAAACTGGTCGAACTTCTTCACCTTCTTCTGTAAAGCTGATAACAGTACCATGATCTGCACAACAAAACATTTCTAAAGGCACAAAACCGAAATCGGATAAAGCCGAATTCAAGCCAGTTCTTGTCCGCTCATCAAAGAAATAGCCAATCTTTGAGTTGTCGCGACTGTCTTGGGAATGACTCCTAAGACCAAAAAATAGACCCTCATTAAGTGTAGCACCTTTGGCATTGAGCAGTGCGCGTAATGAATCATACGAGCTGCCAAACCAACCTACATCAACTAAGCCTTTAGCCGTTGAGTCTAACAGTTTTTCTTGCTCGAAATATTTCATCAGAACTTGTTGCTTCTGACGTGCTTTTTGGAAAATAAGTTCAATAACTTTGCTATTTTCTAAAACTGGATGCAATGCTTGCTGTTCGACCGGGCTTAACATCCGCGACCAATCTTCTGGTTTAAATCCAACAGCAGCTAAGCTCTCACTTATTTCTTCAGGAGCAATAGAAACCCGCGCAAAAAAGTCTCGGATAGAAACATCACTAGTTCCATCCAAAATCCAACTGGATCTTTTCAACATCTGGAGTGCTTGCTCTCGATCTAGACTGGCTATGGCGGGCATATTCCATGCTAGCCTGCTACCGTAAACATAGCGAAGATCGCAAGAAATTTTGAGCTGACTAGCTAGTCTACGTGCTATTTCTAGCAAAATTTGGCCGTCGCGCGAGACAAAGTAAAGCCGTTTTAAGCCCATGACTCGAGCTCGGTAAAGCACCCAAAGAACAAAGCCAACCAATGTTGGTGCGACAACACCTGCAGCGACATCACGCAAAGCCTCCTCTTTAGAAGAAGATGCTGGAATTTGTAAGCGCACTAATCTTGAGGCTCCAGCAAAAACAGAAGATAAACCTTCTGTAGCACAAGAGTGAGACTCAAGTAACTTTTCATATTCATTGAGGTTACCTGCATTAAAATGCTGAGCTTTTAGCCCAGCCTTTTTTGCACCTTGGACATCAATACGCCAATCGTTACCACAATGAGAGATTTGTGCGGGCGAAACACCATGACGACTTATGACTTCTTGGAAAAGCTGACCTGTTGCCTTCGATTTTCCATATTCATGAGATACGTATAGCTCGTCGCCCTCTACCCAAAACGAATGGCGCACTAACTGTTCTTTAATAAACTCTGTTGGCAAATACATATCAGATACAAAAACCACCCGCTTGCCTTGGTTTCGGGCTTTTTGTATCAAATCTCTTGCCATTGGGATTGGGCGAAGGAGTTGAGATTCGAGCTCGCATTCCAGGTGCATTATTTTTTCGCGTTGCTCATTGGAGAGCCGCAACGCGGTTGCAAGTTCTATATATATGTCATTTAAAGAACATTTTTCCCCGACATTGCCGTAAGTTCGCTGTTCGGCTTTAATACGAGCATGAGCAAAGGCTTCAGGCGTACAGGTAATCAGAAATTGGCTTGCAAGTTGCTTACCTAGCAGAAGGAATACTGCTTTCGGTGCTCCAACAACTCGCGTCAAAACTGTGTCAAATACATCAAAAGAGAAGATTTGTATTGTATTCATTTATTTGCTAATGGGCGTTTTAATTCGGTAAATCCTTTCTTAAACAACTCACCAATTTCGAAATAACTAGATAGACTTATAAACCCGCATTCAACCAAAACTTATGTCTGACATCTCTGACATAATGTCTTAGAGCAATTTCCTTACTAGCAAATTTATCTGGATAGATGAATTGGTCTTCTACATTGAGAACATATCGTTTTGTACATAGAGGCTTGCTATGATTTCTGTGGAGCGTCAAATGTACGACGGTTTGTTCGGTAAAGTAACCAGGCGGTTCTTTAAGATACGCTAAGCGTTCAATTGCAAAACTCCAATCTAACTCTTGCTTTAGTAAAATGAATCCAGCGTTGATTGGATTTAGTTTTTCAGAATCCTCGTAAATAATTCTCTTGTCTAGTGAATTAGAGCAATCTGGTAAATAATAATTATAGCGATCGTTAGGATTCACTAAATTCAGTAAATCAATTCCACCAGGGAAAAATAAAATATCTGAATCTGTGTAGATGGTTGCACCATTTACTGGAATAGACATTAATGCCGACAACTTTTTTCCCATAGAGTGTAACTGGGCGTAATGAGTAACACATTTGGGTAAATCCGGTCGCAGAAGTTTCTCTAGAGGCACTACCTTAACACAGGGATGTATGCGGCATAGTAGTTCGCAACTAGCATCAGTGTAACTCCCGTCAGAAATTACAGTGAATGTATTTGGAACGCCTATATAACGGATGAATGACTGAATACTGACTACTTGTTCTGGTAAATCCCGTTCGCAGGATAAGGAATAGACATTCACTGGAATCGTTTGAGTTTGTTGGATGGAACTATTAACCCACTTACCAAGAACAGCTTTATACAAGGAACGAAGAGCTTGTCCCTGAATCCTCGCGCTATGATAACCGATATTAACCATTTGTTAATTCTTGTAAAAACTATAGATATATTTTTTTGGATGCTGCACCTCAAATAACAAATGCCTTGCCATTAATACTTACGCATCTTTCTTGGCATCTGTGTATCCATACACTAACAATCGCTAAGTTAGTCGTCAATCGAGATTTGTTTACTTTATTGATATTTTATATATAGTCAGCAATTTATGTAGATACGCTTAACCTCACTTGTGGCAACTACAGAGATTCCTTTTACATAAAGCTTTATGAAGCTTTGATATCTTTTCGCTAGAATAATTCAGGAGGAGGAAATTGGAAAAACGTATAGTACTTAATGACCAATGCCCGCTATATTCCTAAATGACAGCAGAATACATCACTAAAACCGATCTTAAAGTCATACGTGGATGGACAGATGCAGCCATCAAGAAGTTTCTTGGTAGCGAGGATAAGAATTCTAAAAATCCCGTTTATCGGAGTGCATCGCCTGTTTGTTTGTACTTACTAGAACGAGTCTTAGAAGCTGAATCTAGCGAAGAATTTGAACATTGGAAAAAGCTTTCTGAAAAGCGAAAAGAGGCTGCTAAGAAGGCAGCACAGACTCGTCAAGAAAGAGAAAGACAAAAACAAATCGAAGCCGATCGAAAAGCTTTAGAGTTACAGAAGCAGCAGCAATTGTTTGTAAAAGAAATCTCAACTATTCGACTTCATATTCAGCCCTTGTCTCATAAGGAATTAGTAGCATTGGCTTGCGAGCAATGGAATAAAAATAATCCTGAAATTGCAAAGTCACCTGTTCAAACGAGAACAGAAAATATACAGTTTTCAAGATTTATTGAAATGATGAATGGTTTTGGTCGGAAAAAACTCCCCGCACTCTTTAACCAAGCTCGTGGCTACCTTGCAATGTATTACCACTGCAAAGATAGTGGTAATCTACAAGAATTGAAAAAAGTTACTACTGCTCTTCACAATCTCTGTGATGATTGCAGTAACTTGCTCAATCATATAGGTTCCCAACATCCAATCCTCAAGCAAGCCCTGGATCTGAAAAGCTTAAACCGCTTCGATCGCAGTACTAGGAATGAGGAACTAGTGAATTGGGTAAGTAATTTTATTGATGTAGTCGAAGACGGTGTAGAGACATTACTGGTTCCAGAAAATAGTAAGATTGTAAAAATTCAAAATTTGATAAATTCAGTTATACTGAAAATACACAAAGCAGAGCTACAAGCTTGTCAGGAAGAGTTGGATGCGATCGCACAACGCTTTCAAGAATGGGTTCCGGGTGCTACTTTTCAAGCCAAGCAACGCTGTCACCAGTTGCTTAGAGACAAGTATCCACATTTTACATCGTAGGTTATTCTAAAACACGATAGAATGATGTTGTGGTAATAGAACTATGTTCTTGTGGTAATAGAACTATGTTCTTGTGGTGATAAGACTATGTTCTTGTGGTGATAAGACTATGTTCTTGTGGTACGGGCTTCCAGCCCGTATACTCCCTGATAGGACGGGCGAGGACGCCCGTACCACGGGGATCGCAAGAAAGACAACAAGTGTATACTAAAAATCTGTAACCATTGCGGTGAGTGTTGTACCTAAGTCGCAACAACAAGCAACTGCTATTTCCTCAGTAGAAAATGAGCAAGAGAGAAAAACTACAGGAATTGCTTTTGAGCTAATTTACCCCACCCTAACCCTCCCCTTGTTAAGGGGAGGGAACTGGAAATTCAGTTTCCCCCCTTTATAAGGGGGGATTAAGGGGGGTAAATGCAACTTGTACACCGTAGCTTAAAAAGGGGGGCTATGCACAGACTATCTCGATCCTCAACTCAAAGGTCAATACCTGGTTAGCGATCGCTACCAACCTATTGTACCTCAATGGTTACCAGATGAGGTTTTGTCCGTACACAGCGAAGTTTTGGGTCTAGATTTACGATTGATTGCAGGAGAACTACGGTTTTATAACCCCCGAACCGGAAAGAAACTTCTCAATTATAAAGAGACAGAACAAGCTAGACAGCAGGCTGAGCAAGCTCAACTCAATGCTATCCCTCGGTTATTAGAGATGGGATTAAGCATCGAACAAGTTGCTACTGCTTTGAGTCTACCAGTGGAAGAGGTACGACAAAATTTGACAACGTAGAATGCGATCGCTTACTCTAATGTTCTCACAGTGCTTTACAACCTGCTCCTACAACAAGTGAAACTTCGTAAATATAAGGTTGCGGAATAGCTGCTAAAATCAATATTTTTTGATTTATCTTTTGTGGTTCAGATATAACTGGAGTAGGTGAAACCAGTTGCTGCTCGATTTCGTCGATGCGATCGCTCAACTTTTGAAGCGCCTGTTCTTCCTCTTGAATCTGCTGTTCGTACTGAAACTTACGTGATGGATCGGTTTCAACAATCAAAGCCTCTCGGATTCTGGCAATTTTTTCGCTTTGAAGTTCGTACAGTTTTTCAAGAGAGTTTCTTTCTTGTTCTAATCGACGCCGTTTATGCTCGGAAAGCATACCACTAATCCTTCCACAAAGCAATACCGCCCAATAACCCGGTCACATTTGGAATAATCTTCACATTTTGCGGCAATTCAATACTGACTTTATTTGCTTCCCCGCCACCAATATATAGATAATCGTAGTTGAAGAGACGTTCCAAAGATGCGATCGCTCTTTGCAAACGCCTGTTCCATTTTTCTTTTCCAATCTTATCCAAAGTAGAGCGTCTCAATTGCTCCTCATAAGTTTCTCCTTTGCGAAACTGATGGTGTCCCATTTCCAAATTTGGCACGAGTTTGCCATTCACAAACAAAGCAGAACCAAAACCAGTCCCTAGCGTAACTACCAATTCGACACCTTGTCCAAAAATTGCGCCCAAACCTTGCATATCCGCATCATTTATAACGCGCACGGGCTGATTTAAACATCCCGACAATGCTGTTGCTAGATCGAATCCAACCCACTCAGGAGTTAAATTGGCTGCTGTTCCTATAACGCCATTACGCACAACACCGGGAAAACCTACAGAAACGCGATGATATTTTCCTTGAGTTGCGGTTAAAGAAGCGATCGCATTAATCACAGCTTCTGGTGTAGCGGGCTGGGGTGTTTCTGTTCGCGCCCTTTCCGTTAAGGGATTGCCTTTAATATCCAGAACCATGACCTTAACACCGCTACCTCCAATATCAACAGATAAGGTACGGATAGCTCCATCATTTACAACCATCGTTTTTTCTTGTTACATGGGGACTGGGGACTGGGGACTGGGGACTGGGGACTTGGGACTGGGAAAAACAATCCCCAATATCCAATGCCCAATTTTGATGTGTTAATCTTATCAGAGATATTTTAGAAAATATGCACGGCTTCATTCCTCCATCACGATTTTTTCCCTACTTGACTTGGACTGATGTTCAGGCAATATCGAACAAAGAAAATGTTGTTATAATCCAACCCGTAGGAGCAATAGAACAACACGGTCCCCATTTACCACGATTGTTGATGCGGCAATTGGTGCTGCCGTTTTGGGAAAAGCGTTGGAAAAACTAGACGCTAACATTCCAGCCTATGCCCTACCAAATCTTTACTATGGCAAATCCAACGAGCACTGGCATTTTCCCGGTACGATTACCCTAAGTGCCGAAACTTTACTGAAAACTTTAATGGAAGTGGGAGAAAGTGTCTACCGTGCTGGTTTTAGAAAATTCGTATTAATGAACTCTCATGGAGGACAACCCCAGGTGATGGATATTGTCGCACGGGATTTACACGTCAAATACAGCGCTTTTTTCGTGTTTCCACTTTTCACCTGGCGAGTTCCCCATATCACTGGAGAATTGCTCACTGCCAAAGAAAAAAAATTAGGAATTCATGCAGGGGATGCTGAAACTAGTTTTATGCTGGCAATCTTACCAGAACAAGTTAAAATGGATGCTGCTGTTGTAGAATATCCTCCCGAACAACCAGAGGAGAGTTTGCTCAGCATGGAAGGGAAGTTATCCTTTGCTTGGACAACACGAGATTTAAGTAAAAGTGGGGTCATAGGCGATCCTACAGTTGCAACCAAAGAAAAGGGCGATCGTATTCTTGAATCTGTGTCTAATGGTTGGGTACAAGTGATTCAAGATATCTTTGCGTTTAATACAGTGACCAGTAGACAGTGACCAGTGACCAATGACAAATGACAAATGACAAATGACAAATGACCGGGAGGATAATGAAAGCTCAACATAATCTGTTTGTTTGTACCACTTGTGCCAGTCAATGGCAAGATGGCAAGCGTGTTGGTGAAAGTGGTGGAGAAAAGTTATTTAAGACGTTGCAACAACGGCATCAAGAGTGGGAATTGCATGAGGAATTTGTGATTCAACCTGTAGAATGCATGAGTGCTTGTAGCCGTTCTTGCGCTGTTTCTTTTGCCTCTACAAGTAAATACACGTATCTTTTTGGTGACATATCGCCCGATTTGTCTCCTGTAGAAATTGCTGGAGTGTTTGAGTGTGCTAGCAAATATCACTCTCATCCTCAAGGTTTGTTACCTTGGGCAGAAAGACCAGAACCTTTGAAGAAAGGTATTGTGGCAAGGATTCCTCCGATTTGAAGAAGGCAGAAGGTAGAAGACAGAGAGGTTGAGTTGTTATCTTCTCACATCAGTAATTATTTTGACCGAGTTGTCGAACGGTATTACAGATTGATTGTTGTTGTGGTTCCGCCTTCTCGTTCTCAAACCGTTAACTTTTGCCAGATAGCTGAGTCTATCAATAGCCGATACGTCAATATAAATTTAGAATTAAGTAGGCGACTGCTGGAATTGACGCAATTGCAGAGAGCCACACAAGTGCAAAAGTTATTAGCAGAGATTATTGGGAACACTCATAATGGTGCTGTTTTATTGGATCGTCTGGAGATTTTGTTTGATGAGTCCCTCAAGTTAAAACCGTTGGAGTGTCTTCAGAAATTGGCTCGCGATAAGCCGGGTACGGCTTGCGCCAAGGGCGATCGCACAATTGTTGCTGTTTGGAACGGTAACATTGAAAACAACTCTCTTACTTATGCTGAGTCGGGTCATCCTGAGTACTGTCGTTGTCCTACAGATGGTTGTACAGTCATTAATCTGTAGAGAGTGGGGGTTCGTAGTTGCGCTTTAGCGCTAAAAAATATATGGTTTTATGGCGCTGAAGCGCTACTACAAATAAAAATAACTATGATGAAGTACGGTGATTTAATTCAATTTGAACCTATTGAAACTGTTATTCAGTTACAAAATGCTAGCGCACTCGCTGAGGCAGAGCAACTGGTTTCCACTTATGTCATTTCCGATGAAATGGCAGAAAAGCTGTTAGGAGTGGTATTTCCCAATTTACAATTTGAACAGCCTGCCGATAATAAAGGGATTTTTATTGTAGGGAACTACGGTACTGGGAAGTCACATTTAATGGCAGTGCTGAGTGCGATCGCAGAATACCCTCACCTAACCACAGCTTTGCACAATCCGCAGGTCGCGCAAAGTGCAGCTGGTATTGCGGGTAAATTCAAAGTACTTCGCACAGAACTGGGTTCCACCACAATGGACTTGCGGGATTTTGTTTGCGTGCAACTTGAACAAGCATTATCTGACTAGGGGATTGAATTTCAGTTTCCACCTCGAAACAAAATCCCCAATCACAAAGGTGTGTTTGAAAATATGATGGTCGCTTTTAGTGACTCATACCCAGACCTCGGTCTGCTTGTGGTAGTGGACGAAATGCTGGACTACTTACGTACCCGCAAAGACCAGGAACTGATACTTGACCTCACTTTTCTTCGGGAAATTGGCGAAGTTTGTAAAAATTTGAAGTTCCGACTCATTACCGGTTTGCAAGAAACGCTGTTTGCGAGTGACCGCTTCCAGTTTGCGGCTGAAGCAATTCGTCGTGTCAAAGACCGTTTTGAACAGGTTTCTATTGCTCGTAAAGATATTAAATATGTTGTCGCCGAACGTTTGTTGAAGAAAACTGCCGAACAACAGGTGAAAAATCGTCAACACCTCACACCTTTTGCTAAGTTTTACGGCAATATGAACGAGCGAATGGACGAGTTTGTTCGTCTTTTCCCAATCCACCCCGATTATATGGATACTTTTGAGCGGATAACTGTTGCGGAAAGGCGGGAAGTTCTCAAAACTCTCTCCCTAGCAATGCGACAACTCTTAGAGAAAGAAGTTTCTCAAGATTCTCCCGGTTTAATTGCCTATGATAGTTATTGGCAAACCCTTAAAGACAATCCTTCCTTTCGGTCAGTTCCCGATATTCGAGAAGTCATCAATTGTTCTGGAGTACTGGAAACACGCATTCAACAAGCTTTTACCCGTCCTGCTTACAAGCCCATGGCAAAGCGAATTGTATCAGCGCTTTCAGTTCACCGTCTAACTACAGGGGATATTTACTCGCCTTTAGGTGCAACACCAGATGAGTTGCGGGACAGCTTGTGTTTGTATGACCCCATAGTAGCGGAATTGGGGGGTGAACCAGCCGATGACTTGCTGTCGCAGATAGAAACAGTATTGCGGGAAATCCTCAAAACTATTAGCGGTCAGTTTATTTCCGCAAATCCAGAGAATCGTCAATACTATATTGACTTAAAGAAAACTGATGACTACGATGCTTTGATTGAAAAGCGAGCTGAAAGTCTAGATAAAACTCAGTTGGATAGGTATTATTATGAAGCTCTCAAGCAAATAGTTCCAGAACGTCCCGACCAAACCTATGTAACGGGTTATTTGATTTGGGAACATGAGGTGGAGTGGGCGAGCAAAAAAGTCACTCGCCAAGGGTATTTGTTCTTTGGTGCGCCAAATGAGCGATCTACAGCTGCTCCTGCAAGAGATTTTTATCTATACTTTATTCAGCCTTACGATCCTCCTGCTTATAAAAAAGAAAAGTTAGCAGATGAGGTTTTCTTTCACTTAACCAAACCAGATACAAATTTTCAGCAAACTTTAGAGAAGTACGCAGCAGCTGTTGACTTGGCTTCTACTTCATCAGGACAGGCAAAAAAAAGTTATGAGGATAAGGCAAAAGGTTTTTTGCGAAACTTGGTGAACTGGTTGCAGCAAAACATGACCACTACCTTTGAAGTGACTTACCAAGGAAAAACCAAACCTTTACTGGAATGGATGAAAGGTCTAAAGATGGGGACTAGTGCGCGTGCTAATGTGCGCGATATTGTGAATGTGGTAAGTTCTAGCTGTTTAGCTGCTCATTTTGGAGATCGAGCACCAGAATACCCAACTTTTTCCTTGTTAATTACAAGGGAAAACAAAAACCAGGCTGCACAAGATGCATTGCGTTTTCTTAAGGGAACAACGAAGACAAAACAAGCGATCGCAGTACTTGATGGTTTGGAATTATTGGATGGAGACAAGTTAGATGTCCATCGCTCTAAATATGCTAACTACATTTTGTCCTTACTGAAGCAAAAAGGTTCCGGTCAAGTTCTCAATCGTGCGGAAGTCATTCAAGATATTTCCGGTGTTGAGTACATGGCTCCCAGTCAGTATAGATTAGAACCGGAATGGGTAGTTGTGCTGGCAGCAGCTTTAGTTTACAACGGGGATAGTGCCTTAGCTATTCCTGGGAAAAAATTTGATGCCAATAGTTTGGATAGTTTGGTGACGACTTCTGTTGAAGAACTGGTTAATTTCAAGCACATTAGCAACCAAAAGATTGGAATTTACCTGCACTCAAAGCACTGTTTGAACTGTTGGGACTCGCACCAGGTATGGCGCAGTTGGTCACTCAAGGTAAGGATGAGCCAATTCAGCAATTACAACAAGCTGTCAGTGAGAACGTTAATAAATTGGTGCTAGCACGGCAAAAACTGCAATTGGGTCTAACTTTTTGGGGTCGCCATCTTTTAACTGATATCGTGCAGGATGAATATCGCTCTAGTTTAGATAGGACGAAGACCTTTTTGGAGTCGTTGCAAGCTTACTCAACTCCTGGAAAACTCAAGAATTTTCGCTCTCAAGAACAAGAAGTGAGTTCCTACCGCCCTGGATTGCAAACATTGCCAGAAATTGAAGCACTGCAAGAACTGGTGACTTACTTGGGATCGGTAGCATCTTATCTCGATACAGCTGAAGCGCTGTTACCAGTCGAGAATCCTTGGTTAACGCAGATGCGACAAGTGAGGGAGGAAATTCTTGCAGATATACTAAATTCCAAGAAACGCTCTAGTGCATTGTTCCGACAGCAAACTTTACAAAAACTTACGGGTTTGAAACAGAACTACATTCAAACTTATACGGCATTGCACGCTAGCGCACGGTTGGGGATGCATGACGACCAACGCAAAGTACAATTAACTAAAGATTCGCGATTGCAAAGTTTGCAGAAGTTGGCAACAGTTGACTTGATGCCAGCAAGCCAGTTGAAGGATTTTCAAGAGGATTTGGCTAAAGTAAAAACTTGCTTTGCACTGACGGAACAGGAGATGCAAGCAACGGCTATTTGTCCTCACTGTCAGTTTAAGCCGACGACTGAGACAATAAATATGCCTGCTAGCAGTTTGTTGGTTGATTTGGAAACTCAGTTAGAGCAGCTTTTGAATGATTGGACTCAGACACTGTTGACTAATTTGGATGACCCAACAACACGGGCAAATTTGAATTTGCTGAAACCAAAGCAAAGACAGCTTGTGGATGAGTTTTTGCGATCGCAAGTTCTGCCAAATCCGTTGACAAATGACTTTATTCATGCTTTTCAAGAAGTTCTTTCTGGGTTAGTCAAGGTAGTCGTCAAGACACAAGATTTGCAGAAGATATTATTAAATGGGGGTTCGCCTTGTACCGTCCAAGAGATGAAAAAACGCTTTGATGACTATCTCAGCGATTTAGCCAAGGGTAAAGATCCAGGTAAGGTTCGGATTGTTGTAGAGTAACAAAAAGTACCAAACAACAAATGAGTTACGATAACGTTTGTAAATATTTAGCCGAACAATACCCAGCAGAATTTGTCCGTCGGCTGCTAGCAATTGAGCCGAGGGAGATCGGCGTACTGAAAACTGAATTGAGTTTAGAACCAATTCGTGCCGATTCTGTGACTTTCCTGCAAACAGCAAACCAAATTTTGCACATTGAATTTCAAACTTTAACGTCATCCAATCCACCGCTTCCGTTCAGAATGCTCGATTACTCAGTGCGATTAAAGCGACAATATCGGTGTCCAGTGATATAAGTCATCGTCTTTTTACAGGAAGAAGATAATGAACTCGTTTTTACAGAGGAATATCGAGATGAGACAACAGTTCACCGTTATCGAGTCATTCGCCTATGGGAACAAGATTCAGCATTATTTCTCACTAACCCAGGATTGCTACCCCTAGCACCTTTAACGCGGACAGATTCACCTCAAGGATTACTGGCGCGAGTTGCAGAAAACGTGGCTAGAATTTCAGATAGAGAGGAACGACAAAATGTTGCAGGCTGTCTGGAAGTCCTAGCTGGCTTGCGATTTACTAAGGATTTAATTCGTCAATTTTTATCGGAGGATATAATGCGAGAATCAGTGATTTATCAAGATATTGCAGCCAAGGAAAGAAAGCAAGAAGCAATTTTAATAATCATGCGTTTACTTAATCGGCGTTTTAGTCAACTTGATTCATCATTGGCGGAACAAGTACAGGGATTATCCATTAAGCAATTAGAGGAGTTAGCAGAAGCTTTCGTTGATTTCTCGGAAGTGGGGGATTTAGTGACTTGGTTGAATCAACAACAAAGAGAGTAGAACTCGTTTGTTCTACTTTTTCTATCGTTTGCAGATTGTTGCCAATATCGCTCAGATAAGGTACAAATTCCAAATCGCGTAGGTTGGGTTGAGGAACAAAACCCAACTTTTTGTGACTTTGTTTTATTTTGCGATCGCTCAATTCAACCTACATCTCTGGAGTTTTTAGTTAGGTTCACGTTTTTGGAGCAGTTAATTAAGCAGTTTTTAGGAGAGAAGACTATGCAAGAATCAGTGATTTATCAAGATATCCTTGAAAAGGCAAGAAAACAAGAAGCAATTTTAATAATTATGCGTCAGCTTAATCGGCTTTTTAGTCAACTTGATTCATCATTGTTGGAGCAAGTACAGGAATTATCCACTCCGCAATTGGAAGATTTAGCAGAAGCTTTCGTTGATTTCTCTGAAGTGGGTGATTTAGTGACTTGGTTGAATCAACAACAAAGAGAATAGAACTCGTTTATTCTACTTAATATCAATAACGAAACATCCAATATATAGCGATCGCTATAGCTTTACTATACCAAACTCGAACCAGTACAACTAACTTTCAATTCAGTAGAAACCAATAATGTTTAAGTATCTTCTTGTAGAAAACTTAGGGCTATTCTCAAGATTAGAATGGCAAGAACATCAAAAAATTAACATTCTTATTGGAAAGAATAGTACTGGTAAGACTTATCTCCTAAAACTTCTTTATTCTATTGCCAAGAGTATCGAAGAGTATAATAAAAGTTCAGAAGCAGATAGTAAAACATGGAAAAGCTTTTTATCTGAAAAACTGTTTTCGGTTTATCAGCCGACTAAACAGTCGCTTGGTGAAATTATCTATAAAGGTAGCGATCGCCTCACGGTTCGTACTATCATTAGAGGCGATGAATATAGTTTTTATTTAGAAAAAGATTCAAAAGAAACTATTCTTCAATGTACTGACTTAGCTAATATAAATTTGGTTTTAAACGCATTATATATACCAACCAAAGAAGTTATTACGTCTTTTGACGCTATAGCAGCAGTGAATGAGCATTTAAAAATATTTGGTTTTGACCAAACTTATCAAGATATAATACAGGCTTTAAGAATACCAGTCTTCAATAAAAAACTCACTCAATCTTTTGAAGAGATATTAGCTGACTTACAAAGTATACTCCAAGGAGAATTATTTCTAGAGAATCAAAGGTTTCTTTTCCAACAAGGACGAGAAAAGTATGAAATCTCTGAAATTCCAGAAGGTATCAAAAGAATTGGTATTTTAGCATTATTAATACGTAATGGAACCCTTCAAAAGAACACTATTTTATTTATTGATGAACCAGAAATAAACTTACATCCATATGCTATAATTCCTTTTTGCGATCTGCTGTTTTGTTTGAGTCAGATAGGTGTACAAATTTATCTAGCTACTCATAGTTATTTTGTGCTAAAAGAATTTGAAATTCTGGCACGGAAATATCAAGAAAGCATCCAGCTTTGCTGCCTAGAAAAATCTGACGGAGGTATTAACATTAAATTTAACGATTTTAAAGAAGGAATGCCAGACAATTCTATAATAGATGCATCTATAAAGTTATATGAAGAAGATGTACGTTTAGATTTGCAAGCCTAAATATGCCCATTTATAAAGAAAGCGGTTTGAGAATTACCCTTCCTGATGGTTATAGTTTTCGATTCCAAGACTGTGCTAGCTATATAAGTTTAAAGGGTAAAAATTTATCAGAGATTGATGCAAAAAGCGAATTATGAAACTCCACTAACCAACTTGATACGGTCGGTATGCAACGGGATTGTTGAACGGCACCTCGCTTTCATCGAATGGTTGGGTGTTGCTCAGTCTGCCGCAGCAAAATGCGCCATCTGGTCTGTATGTGCCTTCACGAACGACGGGCGTGCCGTGGCGCACGCAACATAGTCACGACAAGCGGGATATGCCGCCAGCCCGTCGAACCGATCGACAAGGCGCAGCACATCGGCCATCAGGATGTCGGCCACAGAAAAGCTTCCAGCCAGCCATTCGCGTCCTGCGAACACCGTTTCCATGTGCTTGAGCCGAGCCTCAAGGAATGCGTCAAAAAACTTCCGCATTTGCGTTTCTTCGGTGTCACCGGAGAACTTGAAGAAAGACCAGGGCTGGCTTGCCGCCTCGACTGAAGCGAGCGCCGCGAACAGCCATTGTTTAACATCACTGCGACCGTGCGGCTCGGCAGGCATCAGCTTGTCACTCAGTTCGCCGAGATGAAGCAGGATTGCGCCGCTCTCGAAGATCGAGATGTCTCCATCGGTCAACCACGGCACTTGACCAAAGGGTTGGTGCGAAAAATGCTCGGCATCCCGATCGCGAAATGGCACGCTATTTACGCGATAGGGCAACCCAGCCTCTTCAAGTGCCCAACGCACACGTATGTCACGCACATAGCCTCGCGGAGTTTTAGGAACCCAATCGAAAGTGGTGAGAATCAGATCAGTCATTCAGTGACCCCTTACTCTTGAACAATAAATGATTCAATTTTTTTCATATTGAGAATCTTTACACATACAGGCATAGTGATTAAGCAAAAAATTTGAAATTTTTAGTTTGGCTTACTTCACTGGTAATTCGAGTTGAGTTCTAATGCATAGTCAAGTGCTTCATATATATCCGGTTCTTCTAAATAGGGATATGCTGCAAGAATGTCATTGGTGGTATGTCCCGATGCCATTAACCCAACGATTGTACCAACTGTGACCCTCATCCCTCGGATACAAGGTTTACCGCCCATTACTTCTAGATTGCGGGTAATTCGAGTGAGGTTTTGCATAACTATTGTTTTCCTCTAATATTGAATCCATTCCTATTAAACCTTACCGTAAGGAACATTGTAATTAGTTAAAATCTCTGGGATTTAGCAGAATATGTCAATATACCTAAAAAGTCTAGTATTGGGTAAAAATGGTAAAGAATTAAGTTACAGTTCCATACCCCCATATCTGATGTGTGTACATAATTATACATTTATTCTTTAATCTACATCTCTTGTCTTTTGTCAACCCTGATGACGGCTCTGACTTCTGTAATCCTTGCTCCTTCTATCTTCTACAAATGTTAAGAAAGATGTGACTAATGCATAGGTGACCGCATCGGGGGGTGGAGCCGCAAGCCGTCAGTCGTTGGGAACATCTGTTTTTGGCGGCATGATTGTCTCTACTTTTTTGAGTCTATTTATGGTGCCAGTCTTGTATGTAGTAATCATGAAGATTCGCGATCGCTTGCAGCACTGTCAATTCACCAATCGTTCTACAAGGCAACAATAAGTCGCTAGATTTAAGTAGGCAAAATTTTCAGAATAATGTCTTGCAAATTTCTACTGGCGTTTAAGGAATGTTTTAGGACTGGTTCCAACGAGACGTTTAAAGTACTGGCTGAAATGACTCTGATGGGAAAAGCCGAGGTGATTGGAGATTTCTGCAATACTCAGTTTACCTTCATGCAGCAACTGCTTGGCACAATCTATACGACACCGAAGCACGTATTGATGAGGTGTGAGTCCGGTTGATTGTTTGAATAAGCCTGAGAAATAATTTGGACTCATGTGAGCGAGCGCAGCTAACTGAGCCACGGTTAAATCTTGACCAATACGATCGTGAATATACTCGAGCACTTGTCGCAGCTTAGTTTTCGGTAAACCACTTGCAGAAATTTGCAGGGAACATTTTTGGGAAGAATAATGTCGCAGTAGATGTGCCATTAATGCGATCGCTAACGAATCTACATACAAATGACCACCTAGCCCATTGGATTCTAGTTCGGCTTTGAGGGCTAACCCAATGCTGTAAATCAATGAATCGGGATGACTCAGAGTCGTTAACAGTTCAACCTCATCGACATCGGTTGATTCAGCAATGTGCCGTGCAAACAGATTCGACTCAAAAATCAGCACAATAAATCGGTGCTCTGCATCCCAGTATGCCCAGTTTTGTGTATTTGCGGGAACAACAGTGATAGTCCCTGGCATGACTTGGCTCTCTTGAGATAATTCTTCTATCCGTTCGATTTTCGGCGTTGGCAGGGGGTGGTTGTGAATAATGATACGATGCTGCTTAGAACAGTGTTTGGATATTTCCTGTGGCGGCTGATGGTGATATTGAAGGTAAAACCCATCCCAATTAGCTGTGTAGCTAGAAAGCAAAGTCGAATGCTGGTAAAGCATTTGAGTATTTTCTTCTCTAGCAAAATCAATTACCAACGGCTTTTCAACCTCCATGCCACGCAACCCTCGCGCTTTCAAAATCTCTTCTTCTATTTTAGTCAAAACAGCTACGCTGAAGCAGCCCACCACAGAAAGAGCATAATAATGCTATTTAATATTTAATAATCTGGAAAAACTGAAACAGCCTGTGAAGTAAAATATAAGACACTTAATGTTACTCAACATTAGCCTTAGTTTGGTGCAAAATAAGAATTGGAGTTCTTGGTAGAAAAACAATGAGGTCATTGGAATGTGGCAAGGTTTGTTCGGTTTTATAAGTAGTATTCCTGAAAAGCTAGGTTTATTTAAATTTAAATCTCAAGACATCCCTTCAGCAACAGTTACTTCTGACGCCTCTGTTGATTTTCTTTTCAAGGTATTACAAGTTACTAGGGAGAGTGCGGGTGATAAGCAAGCTGTGTACCCGTTACTGCAAGCGAACCTAGACAAATTGGATGAGAACTTCACTCTCTTATTGAGAAACTGGGCATTAGATTCCCTATCCAAGGCACAAGCAGATGACGTGAGAGCGATCGCTACAACTATTTTCATTTTTAGCAAACTTATTCAAGAATTTCCTCTTGGCAGCAAGGCGGTCAACCAAGATATGGCAATTGCAGGTTATGAAACAGTACTGAGTGTCTATACCCGCGATGCATTCCCAGTCGATTGGGCAATGACTCAAAACAATCTCGCCATTGCCTACTTTAACCGGATAAAAGGGGAAAGGGCAGATAATCTCGAACGGGCAATTGCCTTTTACACTGCCGCACTTGAAGTCCACACGCGCAATGTATTCTCAGAACGATGGGCAATGACCCAAAACAATCTTGCCAATGCCTACT